>JAFGWK010000241.1 GCA_016937195.1 Paracoccaceae bacterium
AAAGTGACAGGCGACAAGGGTTTCCCCTCGCCGCCTGCCGGGGAGGATTAGAAGAACCCGAGTTTGTTCGGGTTATAGCTGACCAGCATATTTTTCGTCTGCTGGTAGTGATCAAGCATCATCTTGTGGTTTTCGCGACCGATGCCCGATTGCTTGTAGCCGCCAAACGCAGCGTGCGCCGGATAGGCGTGGTAGTTGTTCACCCAGACGCGACCCGCCTCAATGGCGCGGCCAAAGCGGTAGCAGGTGTTGGTGTCGCGCGACCACACGCCCGCGCCCAGACCATACATCGTGTCATTGGCGATCTCGAGCGCCTCCGCTTCGTCTTTAAAAGTCGTGACCGAGACAACGGGGCCAAAGATTTCCTCTTGGAAGACCCGCATCTTGTTATGGCCCTTCAGAATAGTGGGCTGGATGTAATAGCCGTTGGACAACTCGCCGTTAAAGCGCGCAGCCGCACCCCCCGTCAGCACCTCTGCCCCCTCTTCGCGACCGATCGTAAGATAGGACATGATCTTGTCATGCTGCTGCTGGCTGGCCTGTGCGCCCACCATCGTTTCCATCAAACGCGGATCGCCCTGCTTGATCGCCTCGACGCGGGCAATGCAGCGCTCCATGAAGGCCTCATAGATGTCTTCCTGGATCAGCGCGCGGCTTGGGCAGGTGCAAACCTCGCCTTGGTTAAAGGCGAACAGCACGAACCCTTCGACCGCTTTATCCAGGAACGCATCATCCTTGGCCATCACATCGCTAAAGAAGATGTTGGGCGATTTGCCCCCCAGTTCCAGCGTGACGGGGATCAGGTTTTCCGTCGCGGCCTGCATGATTTTGCGCCCGGTGACAGTAGACCCGGTGAAAGCGATCTTGGCGATGCGCTTGGAGCTGGCAAGGGCTGCCCCGACTTCGGCACCATAGCCGTTGACAATATTGAGCGTACCGGCGGGCAGAAGATCCGCGATCAACTCGGCCAGAACCAGAATGGCTGCCGGGGTTTGCTCGGCCGGTTTCATTACGATGCAGTTGCCTGCCGCCAGCGCGGGGGCCAGTTTCCACGCCGCCATCAAGATCGAGAAGTTCCATGGAATAATCTGGCCGACAACGCCCAGCGGCTCGTGGAAGTGATAGGCGACGGTGTCTTCGTCGATTTGCGACATCGTGCCTTCCTGACCGCGCAGCACGCCCGCAAAGTAGCGGAAGTGGTCGATGGCCAGCGGAATATCGGCCAGCGTCGTTTCGCGGATCGGCTTGCCGTTGTCCCATGTCTCGGCTGCGGCAAGCAGGTCGAGATTTTCCTCAAGACGGTCGGCGATTTTCAAGATGATATTGGAACGTTCCGTCGCCGAAGTCTTGCCCCAAGCGTCCTTGGCGGCATGCGCTGCATCCAGCGCCAGTTCGATATCGGCCGCAGTCGAATGAGCGACTTCACACACTTTACCGCCGGTGATCGGGGTGATGTTGTCGAAATACTTGCCCTCAACCGGCGCGATGAATTTTCCGCCGATGAAGTTGCCGTAACGCTCGCGGAATGGCGATGTCATTACGCCTTTGAATTCTGTTGCCATGTCATTGGCCATCTGTCTTCCTCCCGAAAAAAAGCCGCTCACTCCTCATGACGAGCGGTATGGGGGAAGACTGACGATCCGGTCGCTTCTTGCATAGCCGTCCTGCGCAAGGCGAATGGCTGATCTGTATCAGGCGCGAGACATGTGCAGGTGCAGAATGCGAATTTCCGTTCACAGACGCGCGATTTTTCCAATGCAGCAAGGGAAAAATACAAAACGGGCGACCCTGATCGAGTCGCCCGTCTGAAAGATTCGCATCCGGTGACCGGGGAGATTATTCCTCGACCGTGGCGGAGACGATGTAATCGGGATCTTCGACAAGACCATTTTTGGCCGCATCACCCTTTTTGATCTTATCCACAACGTTCATGCCCGAAATCACGTGCCCCACGACGGTATATTGACCATCAAGGTTGGGCGCAGGTGCGAACATGATGAAGAATTGCGAATTCGCGGAGTTCGGGTCAGACGCGCGCGCCATGCCCACGATGCCGCGCTGGAACGAACGGTTGGAGAATTCAGCGGGCAGATCGGGCAGATCAGAGCCCCCCATCCCTGCCATCGCGGTGTCACCACCCTTTTTGCCAAACTGCACATCGCCCGTTTGCGCCATGAAACCGTCGATCACGCGATGAAACACCACGCCATCGTATTTGCCGTCTTTGGCCAGCGTCTCAAGGCGCTTGGCCGCCTTGGGGGCGACATCGGGCAGCAGGTCAATCACGACCTTGCCCGTCGTAGAGCCGCCAATTTCCAGCACCAGTTTCGGGCCACCGGTATCGGCCACGCCCGAGCTGTCGCTATCGGCAAAGGCCGCAGGCGCTGTAAGGGCAAGCGCGGCAGCCAGAACGGTGCGGCGGGTGAAATTACGCATCAGCCGCCACCTTCACCGAGACCATGCGATCGGGCGATTTCGGCGGCTCGCCGCGCGCGATCTTGTCAACATGTTCCATGCCCGAAATCACCCGGCCATAAACGGTGTATTGCCCGTTCAGGAAGTGATTGTCCGAGAAGTTGATGAAGAATTGCGAATTCGCCGAGTTCGGATTGGCCGAACGTGCCGCGCCCAGCGTGCCACGATCATGGGGCAGCTTGGAGAACTCTGCGGGAAGATCGTCATATTGCGACCCGCCCGTGCCCGCACGGCCCGGATTGTAGTCTTTTTCCATATTCGCATTCGCGACATCGCCGGTCTGCGCCATGAAACCATCGATGACGCGGTGGAACGCCACGTTGTCATAGGCACCATCGCGCGCCAGTTGTTTCATGCGCTCGGCATGTTTGGGGGCCACATCTGCAAGCAGTTCGATCACAACGGGACCGTCCTTCAGCTCGATGATGATTGTGTTTTCGGGATCTTTGATCTCGGCCATAAAAACCTCCTTTGGCAATTGGCGCGACCATAGGGGGGCAAGCGGGGCTCTCGCAAGGGCAAAGCGCCGCATTTGGGCGACATAGCGTTGACCTTGGCGTCCCATATCGGCAAGTTTGCGCAAGCGCACAGCCGCGTGACAAACGCATCGCGATCCAGCGACGATAGGGAGAGAATTTATATGGCTTGGAAAACCCTCGACGAGGTAGATCTTGCGGGCAAGGTCGTTTTGGTGCGTGTTGATATCAATGTGCCAGTCGAAAACGGTCAGGTCACGGATGCCACGCGCATCGAAAAAATTGTACCCACGGTGCGCGACATTCTGGACAAGGGCGGCAAGCCCGTGCTGCTGGCGCATTTCGGTCGCCCCAAGGGTCAGGTTGTCCCCGAACTCAGCCTGAAGCAACTGGTTCCTGCGCTGCAAACCGCGCTGGGCGCGCCGGTGAAATTTGCCGAGGATTGCATCGGCGGGCCTGCGAAACGCGCCGTGAGTGCGCTGGAGGCGGGCGAAGTTCTGCTGCTGGAAAACACCCGCTTTCACGCGGGCGAGGAAAAGAATGACGCACAGCTTGCCGCCGCCATGGGCGCGCTGGGCGAGGTTTATGTCAATGATGCCTTTTCGGCAGCCCATCGCGCGCATGCCTCGACCGAAGGCATCACCCATGTGCTGCCCGCCGTGGCAGGGCGTTTGATGGAGGCCGAACTCAAGGCGCTCAACGCCGCTTTGGGCAATCCCGAGCGTCCGGTGACGGCCGTGGTCGGTGGGGCGAAAGTGTCGACCAAGCTTGATCTGCTAGGCAATCTGGTGGCCAAGGTCGATCATCTGGTGATTGGCGGCGGCATGGCCAACACTTTCCTTGTGGCGCAAGGCATCGATGTCGGCAAATCGCTGGCCGAACGCGATATGGCCGACACTGCGCGCGAGATTATGGACAAAGCCCGCGCGGCAGGCTGCGCGATCTACCTGCCCGTCGATGTCGTGGTGGCGCGCGAATTCAAAGCGGGGGCCGAGAACGAAACCGTCGCCAAGGACGCCTGCCCCGCAGATGCGATGATTCTGGATGCGGGGCCGCAATCGGTGGCCGAGATCACCAAAGTGTTTGAGGCCAGCAAGACGCTGATCTGGAACGGCCCGCTTGGCGCCTTTGAGATCGCACCGTTTGACACCGCGACCAACGCAGCCGCCGCCAAAGCTGCCGAATTGACCCGCGATGGCAAGTTGATTTCCGTAGCGGGTGGCGGTGATACCGTTGCCGCCCTCAACAAGGCCGATGCCGCCAAGGATTTCACCTATATCTCGACCGCGGGCGGAGCTTTCCTTGAATGGATGGAGGGCAAGGAACTGCCCGGCGTCGCCGCTCTGGAGCGCGATTAAGATGAGCGGCCCGCGCGGATGGGCGCTGGTGACCGGGGCCTCGTCGGGGATCGGTCTTGAACTGGCGCGTTTCGCGGGGGCCGACGGCTACAACCTGATCCTGTCAGGGCGTAATCTTGGCGCACTTGAGGATCTGGCGCGGCAAATCGAGGGGGCTTCGGGCGTGAGTGCGCGCCCCTGCCCCGCCGATCTGTCCCAACCCGGAGCGGCGGCGGATTTATGGACGCGTGCGCAAGCACTGGCAGACGGCCCGATCCATGTGCTGGTGAACAACGCGGGGCTTGGACGTCACGGCAAGTTCGCCAGCGATCCAGCAGGCGACGCGCTTGAGGATGAGGTGATCGCGGTCAACATCACCGCTGCGACACAATTGATGCGCTTGGCCATCGAAGAAATGCGCCCGCGCGGCGCAGGGCGAATTTTGAACGTCGCCTCGGCGGCGGCCTTCATGCCAGGGCCGAATATGGCGGTTTATCACGCTTCCAAGGCCTATTTCCTCTCGCTCAGCGAGGCCGTTGCAAGTGAGCTGTCAGACACCAACATCACGATCACCGCGCTATGCCCCGGCGCCACGCGCACCGCATTTTTTGAACGCGCCCAGACCGGCACGACATGGTTGATGAAACTCACCCCGATGCCCACCGCGCAAAGCGTGGCGCGCGCGGGATGGCGGGGTTGCATGACGGGGCGGCGCATTGTCGTCACAGGGATGGATAACAAGATGTTCACCTTCCTGCCCCGACTGGCCCCACGCGCCCTTGTGACCGCGCTGACCGGCTGGTTCTTACGCCGCGCAGGCTAAAAGCGCGCCTTTGCCAGACTGTTAGCGTCACCAGCGTTGCAATGGACAAAGGCGGCGCTTATCCCTGCCATGACCCATTCACTTGAGGAGATATAGGCCCATGGCGAACGCTCAACAAACCGCGAAAATGCGCGAAGGCAACGGCTTTATTGCGGCTCTCGATCAGTCGGGCGGCTCCACACCCAAGGCGCTGGGGCTGTATGGCGTGACCGAAGACGCCTATAGCTCCGAGGCTGAGATGTTCGACCTGATCCACCAGATGCGCACCCGAATCATCAAATCTCCCGCCTTCTCAGGCGATAAAGTGGTCGGTGCGATCCTGTTTGAACAGACGATGGATCGCGACATTGATGGCACGCCCACCGCTACCTATCTGTGGGAGACGTGCAATGTCGTGCCGTTCCTCAAGATCGACAAGGGTCTGGAAGCCGAGGCCAACGGCGTGCAGCTGATGAAGCCGATCCCCGGCCTTGACGATCTGCTCAGCCGCGCCGTGAAGGCGGGGATTTTCGGCACCAAGGAACGCTCGGTCATTTCGGCAGCCAATGCCGACGGGATCAAGGCGATTGTGGATCAGCAATTTGAGCTGGGCGCGCAGGTGATCAGCCACGGGCTGATGCCGATCCTTGAGCCAGAGGTCACGATCTCGATCACCGATAAGGCCGAGGCCGAGGACATGCTGCTGCGCGAAATCCTGCGCCATCTTGAGACGCTGCCCGAGGGTCAGCAGGTGATGCTCAAGCTGTCTCTGCCGAGCAAAGCCAATCTTTACAAGCCGCTGGTCGATCATCCCAAGGTGCTCAAGGTCGTGGCGCTGTCGGGTGGCTATTCGCGCGATGAGGCCAACGCAAAACTGGCGCAAAACACAGGCATGATCGCCTCGTTCTCACGCGCACTGACCGAAGGTCTAAGCGCGCAGCAATCGGATGCAGAGTTTGATGCGATGCTGGGCGATGCGATCAGCTCGATCCACGCAGCCTCTGTTGCGGGCTAAAGCGCACCCAAACGTCTGGGCCAAGCCATTTGGCCCAGACGTCACGTAGCGGCCCTCAGCGATGGCCTAGGGGGGCTTATTAGTCCGCGTCGTCCAACAAATCCGCAAACAACGCTGTTTGCTTGGTCATTTTGGCCTGTAGCGCCTTCATCAAATCCTCGGGGCGCAACATCCCGCCATTCCAAGTCGCGATCTGCTCCAAGCCATCAGCTACCCCATGATCGCGCGCATAGGTCAGCGCGTTTTTCGTGCCCGCAATAGCCAATGGAGATTTCGCCGCAATCTCGCGCGCCATCGCGAGAGCCGCTTCAATCGTGGCTTCGCGGTCGGGATGGATCGCATTCACAAGCCCCCAGCCCTTGGCCTCATCCGCGCTGAAGCGCCGCCCCGTATAGGCCAGTTCACGCACGATACCGGGCGCGATCAGCTTGGGCAGGCGTTGCAGCGTACCAACATCAGCCGTCATACCAATGTGGATTTCCTCAATCCCAAAGGCGGTCTCGGTGCTGGCGATGCGGATATCGCACGCCGTGATCAAATCAATCCCGCCGCCCAGACAGACGCCATGCACGGCGGCGATAACCGGCACGCGCATCTCTTCAAGGCTGCTCAGAGAGGCTTGGAATTTGCGCACCAGATCGCGCAGCGCATAGGCCCCGCGCCCCGGCTCGGACTGCATCAAGCCAGTAATGCCGTTGAACACCGCCAGATCCATCCCCGAGGTGAAATGCCGCCCGCGACCCGATAGTACGACGCAGCGCACCGCCGGATCCGCGTCCAAAGCGGCGGCAATGCGCGGCAGATCCGCCCAGAAATCGGGCGTCATGCTGTTGGCCTTGTCAGGGTTGTTCATCTCAAGATGGGCGACGCCATCCTTGATGGTGAGCGCGAAATAGGTGGAAGAAACAGCGTCGGTCATGGCAGCCTCATGCGGGTTAAGGGCGCGTTGCGTCCTTGCTAGCATTGCCTGCCGGGTCTCGGAACCGGGCTTGCGCATGAGGCAGGTAAAACGTCACGGCACTTTGGCCCCCCAAGCGCGAGGATTGGATGCTGCCCCTCCGCCAGATTGACTCTGGCGGAGGGGCCAAGTCAGGGGGCGTGCCCCCTGCCCCGGTTCTTATTTCACAATCGTTTCCGGCCCCATCGCCATATTGGGCAGGAAGGTCGAGATGATCGGTACATAGGTGATCAGGATCAGGAAGACGAATAGCACGGCAAGGAACGGTGCCGAAGCTTTGACCACGCGCATGATCGGCATCCCTGCCACGCCAGATGTGACGAACAGGTTGAGGCCGACCGGGGGCGTGATCATCCCGATCTCCATATTGACCACCATGATGATGCCCAGATGGATCGGATCGACGCCCAGTTGGATCGCAATCGGGAACACCAGCGGCGCCACGATCAGGATCAGGCCCGAAGGCTCCATGAACTGCCCGCCGATCAGCAGGATCACGTTGACGATCACGAGGAACATAATCTTGCCCAAGCCTGCACCCAGTAGTGCCTCGGTGATCTTTTGCGGGATCTGCTCGTCGGTCAGCACATGCTTGAGGATCAGCGCATTGGCGATGATGAACATCAGCGTGATCGTCAGCTTGCCCGCCTCGAAGAGCGTGTCGCGCGTGCCCTTGTGCCAGATCACCTCGATCAGCGCCTGCGGACGTTTGAACAGGCTGATCTTAGTGTCACCCTGATCAAGCGGCCCCATGTCGCGATAGATGAAATTCGCCACGATCCAAGCATAGACGGCAGCGACGGCGGCGGCCTCGGTCGGGGTAAAGATACCGCCCGTGATGCCGGGAATACCATACAGCCCGACCATGATGATCGCGATCAGCATCAACCCCCAGAAGGCGTCGCGGAAACTCGCCCAAACCTCGCCCCAGCCCTGCCACTCGCCCTTGGGCAGCTTGCGCCGGATCGCGATGAACAGGATCGTCGCCATCAGCATCGTGCCTGCCAAAAGGCCCGGAATCACCCCTGCAAGGAACATCCGCCCGACCGACACATCGGTCGCCGAGGCATAGACCACCATCACGATCGAAGGCGGGATCAGGATGCCCAGCGTGCCTGCATTACAAATGACGCCTGCTGCGAAATCCTTGGAATAGCCGACCTGACGCATCGCCGCGATCACGATAGAGCCAATGGCGACAACAGTGGCGGGGCTTGACCCCGACAACGCGGCAAACAGCATACAGGCAAAGACGCCCGCAATCGCCAGACCGCCCGGCAGATGCCCGACCACCGCGATGGCAAAACGGATGATGCGTTTGGCCACGCCCCCCGTAGACATGAAGGACGAGGCGAGAATGAAGAACGGGATCGCCAGCAGCGTCGCGTGATTATCCATCGCATCATAAAGCGACTGCGCAACCGAGGCGAGCGAGGCATCCGAAAAGATCAGCAAAAACAGTGTCGAAGCCAGACCCAGAGAAATCGCAATCGGCACACCAACCAGCATAAAGCCGATCACCATCAGGAACAGGAATAGGATATCCATGCGTTCAGTCTTCCTTATTCATATGGGCGACATCGGCGATCTGATCCTCGGCCTCATGGCTGACAATCAGGGCCGTGCGTGAGCCACGCACAATGCCGATGCCCGCTTGGATAAAGCGAAACAGCAGCAGCGCGACACCGAAAGGCAGGATGAAATAGGGCAGGAAACGGGGCAGCTTATCATAGGTCTCGCCATCATTGACCCAGCCCTCAAGGAAGGACAAAAACTGCGGGAACGGCACCTGATCGGTCATGTAGAACGCGCGATCCCGTGTCTGGATGAACCCTGTCGGGAACCACCGCCCGCCGGTCTGCTCAAGCCCGGCAAAGGGCGCCCAGTAATCCCATGCGCCTTTCATCAGCAACACCGCATACAAAATGCACAAGGCCGCTGCCAAAAGCGCCATCGCCTTGCGCGGGCGCAGCGGCAGCATGTTGATCACCGCATCCACACCCAGATGCGCCGTAACCTTGACCGCATAGGACATGCCCAGCAACACCAGCCAGGCAAACAAAATCAGCGTCACCTCAAGTCCCCAGATCAACGAGGAGTTAAACACATAACGCAGCACCACATTGGTGAAGGTAATCAGTGTCATCATGCCAAGGATCAGCGCGATCGCGCCCTCTTCGATATGATGGATCACATAAGACAAGCGGGAGCGCGGCTCGTATCGCTGCGTCATGGGACTCTCCAAATTTAGCGGGGCTAGATAGAGTCAGGCGCGCCCGTGTGTGGGGTCGCGCGCGCCTGAGATCCGGGCGAATCTGTGGGGGTTCGCCCGGAAGCCTGCGATCAATGCTTGGCGTTGATCGCTTGTGCTGCGTCGATGTTTTCCTGACCGACATCGTCTTTGAACTGATCCCAAACCGGCTTCATCACGTCAACCCATTCTTGGCGCTGCTCTGGCGTCAATTCACGGATCACGCCACCGGCATCCAAGATAGCCTGACGGTTGTCGGCATTGACTTTGCCCACGGCGGCGTTGCGTTCCTTGGTCACCTCATCAAGGATCGACTTGATCTGATCGCGCATCGCCGGGTCAAGGCTGTCCCACCAATCGACCGAGGTCACGACCATATAATCCAGCAAACCGTGGTTGGTTTCGGTCGTGCCGTCCTGCACCTCATAGAATTTCTGGCCATAAATGTTGGACCAGGTGTTTTCCTGACCGTCCACAACGCCGGTTTGCAGCGCGCCGTAAACTTCGGAGAACGCCATCGGCTGCGGGCTCGCACCAAGCGCCTTCATCTGCGCGATAAGCACATCCGAGGGCTGCACGCGGAACTTCAGACCCTTGGCATCGCCGGGCACCAGAAGCGGTTTGTTGGCCGAGAATTGCTTGAGACCGTTGTGCCAGAAATCAAGCCCCTGAAGGCCACGGCGCACCATCGCGTTCTTCATTGCCTGCCCGGCTTCCGAGTTTTGGAACTCGTCCACAGCCGCCATGTTCTTGAACATAAAGGGCAGATCGAAGATGCGGTATTTCTTGGTGAAGGTCTCGAATTTCGACAAGCTCGGCGCGGCCATCTGCACGTCGCCCTGCAGCATCGCCTCAAGCACCTGATCGTCGTTATAGAGCGTCGAATTCGGATAGACCTCAACACAGGCCTTGCTGTCCATTTCCGCATTCAACCGCTTGGCAAACAGCGCCGCCGCAATGCCCTTGGGGTGCTTGTCGGTGTTGGTGACATGGCTGAACTTAATGACCATCTCGCCCGGATCGCATTTTGTTGGATCGGCCGAAGCAATTGAAGCCGAAGCCAGCAAAGCGAGCGCCGACACGGCGGCGGTGAATGTCTTCATGATGTCCTCCCAGACGTTTTTGTCGCGCACCGGTCCTCCCCGGCACTTGATGCAACCAAAACGTGGCGGCCCGTTGCGTTCAACAGTTTCGTGACAGCAAGGTGATATTGATGATTTTTGATGCAAAATCAGTTATTTGTAAAATTGGCGCGCATCTAGCCCAGTAAAGCCTGTGCGAAATCCCGCACAGTGCCACGCCCACAATGGCGAATCCCCGCCCAGTTTCCCTGCCCCAAAATCGCCCTGCTTGTGCCGAAGCGCTCCCAGAGAGAGCGGCAAGAATCGCATGGTTTGGATAAAGTAATGTCGCGAGGCGTTAGGTGATTTTGATGATTGAGTTTTCAAGCGCGCATCCGATGATGTGCGACAAGGATCAGACGGCCCGTTTCGGCCCCAACACGCAAAGGCGCGCGGCATGAAACTGGCATCTCTCCTGCGGCTTTTTCCCCTGTTCCTGCTCCTCGCCCTCGCAGGTTGCAACGAGGATCGCTGGAGCTGGCACCAGCGGCTGACCCTAAACGTAGACACGCCCGCAGGCGTCAAGTCTGCCTCGAGCATGGTGAGTTGCGAGGCGGCGCATCTCTATGGCGCACTTGTTCTGCCTGATGCGCGCAGCTTTGGGGTCGGCTGCAAGGGCGAGGCGGTGGTGCTGGAAGTTGCGCCGGGTCGCTATCTGTTCGCGCTGCTGCCGGGGCCGAACGCCATTTCGGTTTTTTTCCCCGATCGGGACCGGACGAAAGTCGTGGAGAAACTGGTCAAGCTGCGCGAAACCCGCGTGTTGCCGCCCAAGCTCTACCCGCTGCTGGTGACCTTTGGCGACGTCAACGACCCGACGAGCGTGCAGCGCGTCGATCCCGCCGATCTTGCGGCGAGTTTCGGCCCCGGCGTGCGGCTCAAATCCATGACGCTCGAAATCACCGACGCGCCGGTGAGCACGGGCAAGGTGGAGGCGGTGTTGGGGTGGTTGAGTTGGCCACGAGAGAAGCTACTCGCTGTGGGCAATGGCCGGAATCCAGTTCAGATTTCGGTGGATGGCGGCGAATTAGCGCTTGGAAGAACTGATTTTCGGAGCAAGTAAATAGATGGCGATTTCCAAAGAACTTTTCCTCGCAATCCTCTCGATGGATTCTTACAATCGTGGCTACGGTGCGGGCATTGCTGATGGTGGGAAGAACGATCCGGATGGGCTTGGCGAGAGCGGCCAGATAGGCTCCGCCATCATCACAAAGAAATTGGATGATGTTTCAAGTTCTTTCTTGACCGAAGCCCGAACCGCCGGCTTCTACGCCATCGCCTACAAAGTCGAGGCGGGCGTCGAGGGCATCGGCCCCGGCACGACCGTCATCTCCTATCGCGGCACGGACGCCATTCTCAACAACGATATCTCGGGCGGCTCGGATGTCATCAACGGCTGGGGGGGGGGCCCTACCCCCGATAATCCTCGGGGCGCAGCCCATGCCGGGCGAGTTTGTCGTAAAAGGTCTTGCGCGGCAGTTTGAGGGCGGTGGCGGCCTCGGTGGCGTTGCCGCCTGCTTGTGCCAGCGCCTCGGCCAGAAGGGATTTCTCGACATGCGCCATGCGCTCATTCAGGCCCAGAGGTTGCACCTGTGCGGTCGGCGCGCCCAAGCCCATCGCAAAGCGCATCGCCTCGGACATCAGCGCGCGCGAATTGCCCGGCCAGTCGCGCGCCATCAGGGCCACGCTTAGATCGGAGGGGATTTCGGGGGTCGCCAGATTGGCCTGCTCGCAGGCAGTCGCGACGTAGTGGCGAAACAGCGCGGGAATGTCTTCAGGGCGCTCAGATAGCGAGGGGACGCGCAGGCGCAACGCCTCAAGGCGCCAATAAAGATCAGGGTGAAACTGGCCTGCGCGCGCCTGCGCCGCCAGATCGCGATAGGTGCCCGCGATCAGGCGCGTCGCGGGGCGGGTTTCGAGCAGTTCGATCAGGGCAAACTGCGCTGGCTGGGGCAAATCGGCGACCTCATCCAAATATAGTGTGCCACCCTCGGCCTGCGCGAAACCATCGGTCAGCCCCTGCGCATCCAGCCCTGCGGCGGCGCGTTTGACAAAGGGGCGGCGGGCATGAGTGGATAAGAGATGGATCACCTCGGCGATCTTGGAATTGCCCGCCCCTGGGGCGCCGATGATCAAGACCTCTGCGCCCGAACGCGCGGCGCGGCGCGCACTTTCACGCAGCTCTTCGGCGACGGGCGAGTTGCCCACCAAGATGCGCGCCGCCGCATCGCCGCGTTTGCCCTCGCGTTTGAAAAGCCGAGCCTCCATCACTCGCGCGCGCAGCTCAAGCGCCTTTTCGACAACGGCCAGCAGATCTTTCCCTGAACAGGGTTTCTCCAGAAAGTCAAAAGCCCCACCCGCCATCGCACGTACCGCCATCGGCACATCGCCCTCGCCCGTGAGCAAGATCACCGGCAGATCGGGATCGGCCTTTTGCACGAGATCAAGCAGCGCAAACCCGTCCTTGCCGGGCATCCGCAGATCGGTCACCACCACGCCCTGAAACGCGGGCCCGATATGGTCCTTGGCCTCAATATAGGAACTGGCAAGCGTCGGCTGCAGCCCCGCCAGTTCCAGCGTCTGCCCCAACGCCTCGCGCACCGCGCGATCATCATCGACAAACAAAACCCGGCGGATCATGGCGCGCCCTCTCTTTGCGGCGCTTCCAACAGATCCACGATGAACACGGCCCCTCCAGAGGGCGCGTTTTCGCTGCGCAGGCTGCCGCCAAAGCCTTGCACGAGACCATAGGAAATCGACAGGCCAAGGCCAAGGCCCTCGGCGCTGCCAATTTCTTTGGTGGAATAAAACGGGTCAAAAATGCGCGACGGATCGGCGATGCCGGGGCCGGTATCGGCGACAGTCAGGCGAATGAGGTCACCCGCCCGCGTAATCGCGATGCTCAACTGACGGGTCGGCGCGCCCTCCATCGCATCCAACGCGTTGGCCAGCAGATTGAGCACGACTTGCGACAGCCGCACCTCGCCGCCCATCACGATGGCGGGGAAATCCGGGCGCTGCCAGATCACGCGAACATCGGCGCGCGCGATACGGGCCTCGAGCATTTCCAGCGCGCTTTCGACCACCGCCGCAAGCCCGACCCGCGTGGCAGGTTCGCTTTCTTGGCGCGCGAAGGCGCGCAGGTTGCGAATGATGCGCCCCATGCGATGGGCCATCCCACCGATCCGCCCCAGCGTCTCGCCCGCCTCTTGGAAGCGTCCACGCTCCAGCAGCAATTCGGCGTTTTCGGCGTAAGAGCTGATCGCCATCAAGGGCTGGTTCAACTCATGGCTGATACCCGCCGACATCTGCCCCAACGCAGAGAGTTTACCCGCTTGCACCAACTCCGTCTGCGTGCGTTGCAACTCCTCATTGGCAGCACTCAGCTCGGCCGTGCGCGCCGCGACCCGTGCCTCTAGCACGACATTGGCCAGTGCCAGCGTGCGCCGCCGCTCCCACAGCGCCAGCAAAACTGCGCCAAGCGCCAGAAACCCTGCCGCCGTGGATAGTGCCACCAGCCGCGCCGAGCGCAGCACCGGATCGGCCAAAGCCAACCCATGACCCGTCATGCCGATCACCGGCAGCGCGCGCGTCACCTCCAGCCCCGGCCCCGCAAGCGAGCCCTCTCCGCTCAACAGTTCACGCCCCGCAAAACCGCGCCGCACCCAAGGCGTACCCGCTCCGGTCGTGCCCGCCGGATAGGCGCGCGGATCGGGCACATCCATGGATTGGGTGCTTAGAACCAGATCGCTACGATTGGTCAGAAAGACGACTCCATCGGCATCAGTGAACCAAACCGGCACCGGGTTACCCCGCCCTTCGGCCTCGATATCGTCCGCGCGCACCTGCAGCCGCACGATAGCGATCACCCGACCTTCGGGGGCGAAAACCGGTGCTGCAAATGTGAACAAGCGCAACCCGCTCATCGGATCGACGAAATGATCCGACCCGGTCGCCCCCTGCGCCGCGCGCGCCAAAGCCCCCGAAATCGCCACCTGCACCGGTGCGTCCACAGGCCCCGCCAGCACAGCGCCATCGGGTGCGATCAACCAGATGTCGCGCGCACCCGCGTGATCGGCGAGGCGCTGCAAGGTCAGGCTGACGGCCTCATCGCGCCATGCCCCCCCCGCACGCCCCTCTTGAGTAAAACTTTGCGCCAGCGCCACCACATCGGGGTGATCTGCGGCCAGCACCGCCACTTCACGAAACTGCAGCAGGGCCGCCACCAAGCGATCCGATGCGAGGCGCAAATCGGATGCGCCTTGGGCCTCAATCCGCGCCAGACCTTCGCGCACCGAAACGCGCCAAACGGCGAAAGACGCCACCAAGGTCAGCGCCAGCCAAAGCAGCAACAAGGTGATGCGCAGCCGCATCTAGAGCGGGAAAGTATAGAGAATAAAATCCGACGCAGGCGCAAAGCGGTCATACAGTTTGCGCGCGGTCACATTGCCCTCTTGCGTGGCAAGGCGCACCGCTTCGATTCCGTCTTGGCGCGCCGCGTCTTGCAAATGCTCGATCAGCGCGCGCCCCACACCATGACCGCGCGCCTCCGGGCTGGCGAACAGATCATGGATATAGCACAAACGCTGCCCCTTGAGCGGACGCAAGATCACCTCCCAATGCACCAGACCAAGTGCCGTGCCATCGGGCGCACGTGCAAACGCGCCCTGCAGCGCACTTTGTTCATCGCAAAGCCAGCCCCAGACCGTATCCAGAACGGGTTCGGGGTCGCTTTTGTAGAACCTGCAATAGCCACGAAACAGCCTTTCCCAATCGGCGCGATCGTTGGGCGTAATTTTGGTGATGTGAACCATGATGTCCTCCGATGGGGTCATTGGTGACGCCACGAGCGCCAAAGTGCAAGCGGCAGGCTTGCAAGCGCGCTCCGCTTGGGTCCATCTGAGTGCCAAGCAAGCGGAGCCATCATGCAGACCCTGACCCAATCGCCGCTCGACGCGGAATTCGTGCAAAATCCCTATCCGTTCTATGATCGCGTGCGCGCGGCCGGGCCGTTCGCATATTGGTCCGATTACAAGATCGCGGTCACGGCACGCGCGGCTATCGTGGGCGCGGCGCTGCGCGATCGCCGTTTGGGTCGTGAGGTTCCCGCGGAACTCGCCCGCCCCACGCCGCCCCATCTTGAAGCGTTCTACGCACTTGAGCGCCACTCGATGCTAGAGCTTGAGGCCCCCCGCCATACGCGTTTGCGCCGATTGGTGGTGCGCGCGTTTACCTCGGGGCGGATCGCAGCACTTGCGCCCGATATCACCGCGCTGTGTCATCGTCTGATCGACGAGATGCCCGCAGGCGGCGGCGATCTGCTGGAGCATTTCGCCAAGCCGCTGCCAGTGATCGTGATCGCGCGACTTCTGGGTGTGCCTGAAACCGATGCGCCCCATCTTCTGGCGTGGTCCAATGCGATGGTGCAGATGTATCAGGCGCGCCGCGATGACTCGCTAGAGGCCGAGGCCGCGCAGGCCGCGCAGGATTTCACCGACTATCTGAGCGCGCTGATCGAGACGCGGCGCAAAGCGCCCGGCAATGACCTGCTGTCCGATCTGATCGCAGTGGAGGAAGACGGCACCCACCTGAGCCGTGACGAGCTGATCGCAACGGTGGTGTTGCTGCTCAATGCCGGGCATGAGGCAACGGTGCATTCCATCGGCAATGGCGTCAAAACTCTGCTGGAACAGCGTACCGCGCCAGAATTTCTATCCGAGGA
>JAFGWK010000242.1 GCA_016937195.1 Paracoccaceae bacterium
ACAATCAGCACTGGCAGGCGCAGCGCGGGGTAAAGCTGCGGCCAGATCATCAGCCGCCAGACCTGACCGCGCGGATAGCCCAGCGCGCGCCCCGCCGCCATCTGCCCGGCAATATCGCGCGTTCCTGCTGCCACCAGGGTCGCAAGGACCAGAAACGGCACCTCTTTCAGCATCAACCCAAGGATCAGCGTGATGCCCCAAGGATCGCCCACCGTGATCAGCGCAGGCGGCAGATCCCACCCCGTGGCCCAAGGCGAGATCAGCCGCGCCGCCCAGCCCGAGGGTGATAGCAAAAACGCCAACCCAATCGCCAGCGCGGCATGGGGTACCGCCAAAAGCGGCGTTAAGAACCGTGCCGCGCCCGCTTTGCTTACCAGCCACATACCCAGCGGCACCGAGACGGCAAGCGACCCTAGTGTCGCCCCCAGTCCGGTAACCAGCGTTAACCGCAAACTACTGTTGAAGCCGGGTAGGGCAAACGCCTGCGCAAAGCTCTGCACGCCCAGATCAAACTGCGCAATCCCCGGCTGCCAGCCTAATGCTGTGCCAAGGGTCAGACCCACGCCAATCAAAATTGGCGCGCCAAACAGCATCAGGAACAGGGCGCGGGCAGCGCTCATTTCGTGTAGCGCTTAGCCCAATCCTCGGTCAGTCGGGTCATCCAACTGGGATGCGGCTCTGGCAGGGTTGGTCCCAAATCCGCAAGGTTTGGCAAAGCCGGGGCACTCGGCAAAGCCGCGAATGCCGCCTTGGCCGTCTCATCCAGCTTGGCCGGGTCCAGCACCGCATAGCTGCCTAAGACGTCGATATTTTGCATATGTGCCTGCGTGGCCGGATCGAGCAGGAAATTCGCCACCAGCTCGGCCCCCGCGCGATGCGCCGCATTATAGGGAATGGCCACAAACGACATATTCCCGATCGAGCCATCCTCGGGCACCCAGACCCGCACGCTTGGCGGCAAAACCTGTTGTGCGATCATCGCAGCCGGAGCCGCCGGATCAAAGAACATCGCGAAATCGACCTCGCCGTCAGCCAAAAGCTGGGCCTGAGCGCTTTCGTTCTCGGGGAAATCTCGGCCCTGATGCCACATATTCGGACGCAGCGCGTCATACCACGCCCAAAGCGGTGCGGTTTCCTTGGCATAGGCCGCATCGGTGACGGGGGCTGCCAAGGCTGCCGGATCTGGCGCCATCTCGACCAGAGCTTGCTTCAAGAAGGTCGCGCCCATGAAATTCGCCGGATTGGGATGGGTGAAACGCCCCGGATGTGCCGCCGCCCAAACGCTGAGGCCCGCCATGTCCTTGGGCAGATCGCTCACGCGGTGCGCGTCATAAGCAAAAACGAATTTCGCCAGCCGCCACGGGCTTTCATAGCCCTCGGTGGGAATGGTGAAATCGGTGGTCGCCGCCGACCCTACCGCAAGATCAAGATATTTCGCATTCGGTAAGTCTGACAGGAATGGCCCGGCCAACAGCCCCGCCTGTTTCATCGCCAGAAAATTCGGCCCGTTGATCCAGATTAGATCGACCGCGCCACCGCTATCCTTGCCTGCCGCCTTTTCGGCCTGCACCCGCGAGACCGCTTCGGCTGTATCGCTTAGCTTTACCTGCTGCACGGTGACGCCATATTGCGTCTGCATTTGCTTTGACACCCAGTCGATGAACGCATTGGTGCGCGGATCGCCCCCCCAAGCGTTGAAATACACCGTCTGCCCCTTGGCCTCGGCCTGCGTTTGAGACCAATCTGCCAATGCCGGAGTCCCCAGCGCCAAAGATGCCGCAAGACCCAGCGCGATAACAAGTTTCTTCATGCTTACTCCGTGTCGGAAAACGCCCGCCAGCCCATCAGCCAGCGGGAAATTGTGGTCAGAACGCAGGCCAGTGCAAACAGGTAGGCCAGCAGTGGAAAGGCGGCAGGAAACAGGCAGATCGCGGCAAAAAATATGATGGTTTCGGCGCCTTCGGTGAGTCCGCCTAGGTAGTAAATGCCTTTGCTCGGGTAACTCTTGGCGCTCATTTTGCGTTTCGCGGCAATCGAGGCAAACGCGAGAAAGCTGGACCCAGTGCCTACAAATGCAGCGATCAGCACGCTCGCCGCCAGTGCATTTCGCGCCGGATCAGCCAGCGCAAATCCGACCGGAACCAGCGCGTAAAACACAAAATCGAGCGCAATATCCAGAAATGCCCCGCGATCGGTCGGCCCGTTTATCCGTGCGATGGCCCCGTCCAGCCCATCGGCCAGTCGGTTCAGCAGGATCAATACCAACGCCAGCCAATAGGCCTGCAATGCTAGCGCCAGAATTGCCATCAGGCCAATTCCAAACCCCGTCACCGTCACCTGATCGGCGCGCACGCCTCGCGTGGCTAAGGCCGCAGCGGGTGAGCGCAACATCGCGCGCTGCAGCGGTAAAAGCGTTGCGTCTATCATCCACGCCTCCATGCCATGAACCGGCTCGCAAGCGCCAACATGCGCGGGTTTACATGCCCCTGCCGCCAGCGTCCGGCCGCGTTCTTCGCAGCTTCCGACCAGCTTGGATAGATATGGGGCGTGGACAAGATCTTACCCAAACCCAGCTTGTGACGCATCGCCAACGTAATCTCGGCCAGGATTTCCCCTGCATGATCGCCCAGAACGGTCGCACCCAAAATCTTGTCAGACCCTTTCGCCGTGATGATCTGCACAAAGCCTTCGCGCTGGCCTTCCGTGATTGCGCGGTCCAGCTCCTCCAGCGGATAGCGCACAACCTCATGTGCGATGCCCTGTGCGCTTGCCTCCTCCACCGTGAGGCCCACGCGCGCCACTTCAGGCGCCGTGAAAACCGCCGCCGGAATGGGCGCCGAGGCTGCCTTAAAGCGCCAGAACGGAGCTGCCAGCGCATTTGCCGCCGCGATCCAGCCCTGATGCCCGGCGGCATTGGTCAGTTGCAACGGCCCCGCAACATCGCCTGCCGCAAGGATATTTGGCAGCAAGGTTTCAAGATATTCATTGGTTTCGATCACCCGATCGGTGCGAATGCCCAGCTCTTGCAAGCCATAACCCTCAAGCCGTGCGCGCCGTCCAACGGCTACCAATAGCATGTCAAACGCGATCCGCGACCCATCATCCAGCTCGACCCATTTGTCACTATCCACGCCAAATTGCATCGCTTTCGCACCGGTTTTCACGGTCACACCGTCACGGCTCAGCGCCGCTTGCAGCGCTTGCGAGACCTCAGGCTCTTCGCGCAAAACCAAGCGATCCGCCGCCTCGATCAGCGTCACGCCGCCACCTAGCCGTGCAATCGCCTGCGCCAGTTCACAGCCAATCGGACCGCCGCCCAAAATGACCATCCGCTCTGGTGGTGTCTGAAGCGCCGCCAGCGCCGTCCACAGCGTTTCCGAGGTCAGCGGTTCGACCTGATCAATCCCCGGCAGAGGGGGAATCACCGGAGCCGCGCCCGTCGCCAGGACAATCGCGCGGCTGGTCCAGCGTTGGCCGTTCATCTCGACGGTCCAAGGGTCGATCAGCTTGGCGTGACCGCGCCGCACATCGACGCCCAGCCCTTCATAGCGCTCGACCGAGTCATTGGGTGCAATCGTTGTGATCACCTCGGAAATCCGGGCCGTCACGCGCGGCCAATCCACCATAGGCTCACTGCTGACACCCAGTGCTGCTCCGGCGCGCGCATTGGCTGCCGCACGACCTGAGGCAATCAGTGCTTTGCTGGGAACGCAGCCGGAATTGAGGCAATCGCCGCCCATATGCGCCTGCTCGACCAGTGTTACCTTCGCCTTGGTTTGCGCTGCGACATAAGACGCCACAAGACCCGCCGCCCCGGCACCGATCACGGTGAGGTTGCGATCAAAGCTTTTGGGGCGCGTAAAGCCACGATAGGCCCGTCGCTGGGCGATAATGCGCAAGCCTGCCCGCGCGATCCAAGGGAAAATCGCCAGCAACACAAACGCGCCCAGCAATCCCGGCGAAAGAATGCCCGACAGGCTGTCAAGCTGCCCAAGCTGCGCGCCAGCGGCCACATAAACCACAGTGCCCGGAAACATCCCCAACTGTGAAATAATATAAAATCGCAGCGCTTTCATCTGGGTCAAGCCAAAGGCGAGGTTGATCACGAAGAAGGGCACGACCGGGATCAGGCGCAGCGAAAACAGGTAAAACGACCCATCGCGCTCCATGCCCTTTTCAATCGAGGCAATCCGATTGCCCAGCTTACCGCGCACCCAGTCGCGCATCAGGTAACGGGCCACCAAAAACGCCAGCAGCGCCCCGACAGACGAGGCAAACGAAATCAACACCAACCCCTGCCAGAACCCGAACAGGGCCGCGCCCAGCAGCGTCATCCATAGTGCAAATGGCAAGGATAGGGCCGCAATCGCTACATAAAGCAGGAAGAATGCCAGCGGCAGTGCCAGCGGATAGGCGGCTTGCCAGCCACGCAACCCGTCGCGCAAATTGCGCAGCGAATCCGGGCTCGGATCGGCCACGATAAAGGTTGCGATGATCGCCATCACAATCAGTGCCGCGAAAATAAGTGGTTTGCGCATCGGTCCCCGCATGTCTCGTTATAGTGATAAAGCCCGCAGGCCGCTTTCCCAAGTCGTTTCGGCAGCGCGGTTCGTTACACCCTTTCGCTCATCGCGTCGCTTTGGCAGTGTTACGTTGCAAATGGAGGCAGGGATGCATTTTCTTGGACTCGACGGTGGCGGCAGCGGATGCCGTGCGGTTCTGGCGGATCAAACAGGGCGCATTATCGGGCGCGGATCGGCGGGCCCGGCCAATATCGCCAGCGATCTCGCAGGGGCTAGGCACAATATCCTAACCGCTTGCAATCAGGCGATGGCGGGCGTTGACATAGTCGAGCTGGGCGCAGTTCTTGGGCTAGCAGGCGCCAATCTGGGTGACGCCGCCGAGGCGCTTGCTGCGCAACTCCCGTTTCAGGCCCGCGTGGTTCAAGATGTGACTACTTCGGTGCGTGGCGCGCTGGGCAAAGCAGACGGAATCGTCGCGGCGATCGGCACCGGATCGGTTTTTGCCCGCCAGATGGAAGGCATGATCCATTCCATTGGAGGCTGGGGCTTACGTTTGGGCGATGAAGGTTCGGGCGCATGGATCGGTCGGGCGCTGGGCATGGCCGCCGCGCGCGCATCCGATGGCTTTCGCGAGATTACACCGCTGTTGCGCGATGCGTTAAGCGAATGGGACGGTCGCGCGGGTTTGATCGCCTTTAGTCTGCGCGCTACCCCTGCCGATTGGGCCGCTTACGCGCCGCGTGTGCTCAATAGCGATGATCCCGCCGCCTATGAGATCCGCGATCAAGCTGAGGCTGAAATTCGCGCCGCACTTACTTTGTTGCAGCCCGAGTCCCCATTGCCGGTCACTTGGATTGGGGGATTGGGCAGACTGCTTGCGGTCTCGGATTGGCCCGCGCAAGACGCGCTGGGTACATCGCTTGACGGGGCCTTGGCGATGGCAATGGAGGGTCGAACATGAGCCAGCTTATACTCGAAGCCGCGCGCGTCTTTGACGGGTCCGAGATACTTGAAAACCGTGCAATTGTACTGGAACAGGGTCGAATTTCTGCGATCCTGCCGCTGGCCGAGGCCCCATCGGGCGACACCATCGCGCTGCCCGATGGTGTGCTCGCTCCCGGTTTGGTGGACCTGCAAGTCAATGGCGGTGGCGGCGTGATGCTGGACGGCGATGTGACCCAAGACCGCCTTGCCACGATCTGCGCCGCCCATGCTGGGCTTGGCGCGACGTCGATCCTGCCGACGCTGATCACCGACAGTTTTGCCGCGACGCAAACCGTTCTGGCGGCGGGCGTGACCGCCGTTGGGCGCGTGCCGGGCTTTGCCGGGCTGCATCTGGAGGGCCCCCATCTTGACCCCAAGCGCCCCGGTTGCCACCCGCCCGGCCTGATCCGCTCGATGGATGAGGATGACATTGATCTGCTGCTCGAGGCCAAAACCGGGCTACCCGCGCTGATTGTCACGCTCTCGCCAGCCTCGGCCACGCCCGAGCAGATCGCGCGGCTTTCGGATGGCGGAATCATTATCAGCCTTGGTCATTCCGAATGCAGTTTCGAGCAGGCCCAAAGCGCAGTACAGGCTGGTGCGTGCATGGTCACTCATCTGTTCAACGCGATGAGCCAGCTTGGCAGTCGCGCCCCTGGGCTGGTGGGCGCGGCGCTTGCCTTGCCAGTATCGGCGGGGCTGATCGCAGATGGCATCCATGTGCATCGCGAAACGATCCGCCTTGCGCTGGCGGCCAAACAGCAGGGCGATCTGTTTCTGGTGAGCGATGCGATGGCCTGTTCAGGCACTAATATGGCGGAGTTCGACCTGACTGGCCGCAAAATTCTGCGCCAAGACGGGGCGCTTCGGTTGCAAGATGGTACGCTGGCCGGGGCCGATCTGTCGCTGCCCCAAGCGATCCGCTACATGATCGAGACGGTGGGCATCGCCCCCGAGCGCGCCCTCGCCATGGCCAGCCGCATCCCTGCGCAAGCGATTAGCGCACCGCTTGGCCAGATCGCGCCGGGCCTGCCTGCCGATCTGGTGCATTTCGATGAAAACTGGGCGCTTACCCGCGTCTGGCAGGGCGGTCAGGCGAAATCCGTCACCGCATAGCCTTGGATATACAGCAGCGCGCTGAGATCGCCGTGATTGATACGAATGTCGCATTGCGCCGCGACCGAGGGCTTGGCGTGCAACGCCACTCCGGCCCCCGCCAGCTCCAGCATCCCCAGATCATTCGCGCCATCGCCAACGGCCATGACATCGCCATGGGCAATCCCGAGCCGATCTGAAATCTCAAGCAACGCCTGCACCTTCGCCTCACGACCAAGGATCGGGCGTGCCACATCCCCCGTCAGATGCCCGTTCGAAACCAGCAACGTGTTCGCGCGGTTTTCGTCAAAGCCCAGCGTCTTGGCGACATGACCCGTGAAGGCCGTAAACCCCCCCGACACCAGCGCGCAATAGGCCCCGTTTGCCTTCATCGTGGCCAGCAGATCATGCCCGCCCGGCATGAAACTGATCCGCGTTTCGATAACTTCGCCAATCACGCTATCAGGCAGGCCTTTTAGCAAACCAACCCGTTCGGTCAGCGCCCCTTCGAAATCCAGCTCGCCATTCATAGCGCGCGCAGTGATCTCTTTGACCCGCGCTCCGACACCGGCCACATCGGCCAGCTCGTCGATACATTCCTGCTGGATCATCGTGCTGTCCATATCGGCCAACAGCATCTTCTTGCGCCGCCCCGTGCTGGGCTGCACGACCAGATCGACACCCAACCCTTGCAGGCCTTCCCAAGCTTCGGCCGCATTGCGCGGCACCGTGTCGCAGGAGAACTCGGCGGCGACATTGGGGTTGAGCCAGCGCGCATCGCCGCCCCCCCATGCGCCGCAGAGCGCATCCAACGTGGCTTGATCCAGATTGGCCCGCGACGGGTCGGCGATCAGCGTGGCGGTAAACATGCGCGCTCCTGTGGGAAATGTCGTATCTGGGATCTGATGCGGCGCATTAGACGAATTTTCCCTCTTGCGCCAGAGGGTCGCCACGCGTATCTGCGGCGGCGGGACACCCTTCCCCAACGAAGGGCACATATCTGAGAGGATACCAGCAATGGCTATTCAAGCTCCGGCCGCGCGGCCGGCAAATCCGCGTTTTTCTTCGGGCCCCTGCACGAAGATCCCCGGTTTCTCCCTCGACATGCTCGCCGATGCCCCCTTGGGCCGTTCGCACCGTGCTGCTATCGGTAAGGCCAAGCTGAAAGAGGCGATCGAAACCACCCGCGAAATTCTGGGCATCCCGTCTGATTACCGCATCGGTATCGTGCCTGCCTCTGATACGGGCGCCGTCGAAATGGCGATGTGGTCGCTGCTTGGCGAACGCAAGGCGACGATGTGCGCTTGGGAAAGCTTTGGCGCTGGCTGGGTGACCGATGTGGTCAAGCAGCTCAAGATTGACGCTGAAACCAAGACTGCCGACTATGGCGATATTGTCGATTTCGGCACGGTCGATTTCAACACCGATGTCGTGTTCACCTGGAACGGCACCACTTCGGGCGTGCGCGTCCCCAATGGCGATGCGATCCCGGCCGACCGCGAAGGTCTGACGATTTGCGACGCCACCTCGGCCGCTTTCGCGATGGAGTTGCCTTGGGACAAGCTCGACGTAACCACGTTCTCCTGGCAGAAAGTGCTGGGCGGCGAGGGTGGCCACGGCGTTCTGGTCCTGTCGCCCCGCGCCGTTGCGCGTCTGGAAAGCTACACCCCCGCTTGGCCGCTGCCGAAAATCTTCCGCATGACCAAAGGCGGCAAGCTGATCGAAGGTATCTTCGTTGGCGAAACCATCAATACGCCCTCGATGCTCTGTGTCGAAGACTACCTCGTGTCGCTGAACTGGGCGAAATCCATTGGCGGGCTCAAGGGCCTTGTAGGTCGCGCCACGGCCAATGCGAAAACCGTTTGGGATTTCTGCGATGCGCGTGACTGGATCGCGAACCTCGCCAATGATCCCGCGACCGCCTCGACCACCAGCGTTTGCGTGAAGTTCACCGATGCGCGCATCAAAGACGGCGCGGCATTTGCCAAAGCCGTTGCCAAACGCTTGGAAAAAGAGGGCGTCGGTCTTGACCTTGGTGCCTATCGCGACGCGCCCGCAGGTCTGCGGATCTGGTGTGGCTCGACCGTCGAGCAAGCCGATGTCGCAGCGCTCTTGCCGTGGGTCGAATATGCCTTCGAGGCCGAGATCGCAGCGCAAGCGTGACCCAAACCTGACAGATCGGCGGGCCATGCAGGCCCGTCTTTCCCAGATTTCAGAAAATTCAAGGAATCCAGAAAATGGCTCCCAAAGTTCTCGTCTCCGATAGCCTTTCGGAAACCGCCGTCCAGATCTTCCGCGACCGTGGCATTGAGGTCGATTTCGAACCCAGCCTTGGCAAAGACAAAGAAAAGCTGGCCGAAGTGATCGGCAAATATGACGGTCTCGCGATCCGCTCTGCCACTAAGGTCACCGCCAAGCTGCTGGAAAGCGCGACCAACCTCAAAGTCGTCGGCCGCGCCGGGATCGGCACCGATAACGTGGACAAAGACGCGTCCAGCAAGAAGGGCGTGATCGTGATGAACACGCCGTTTGGCAACATGATCACCACCGCCGAACACGCCATCGCGCTGATGTTCGCCGTCGCCCGCCAGATCCCCGAGGCCGATGCCTCCACCCAAGCGGGCAAATGGGAAAAGTCGAAATTCATGGGGGTCGAGCTGACCGCCAAGACGTTGGGCGTGATTGGCGCGGGCAATATCGGTGGCATCGTGTGCGACCGGGCGCGCGGCCTGAAAATGAAGGTCGTGGCCTATGACCCCTTCTTGTCCGAAGAGAAGGCCGCAACGATGGGCGTCGAAAAGGTCGAGCTTGACGAATTGCTGCGTCGCGCCGATTTCATCACGCTGCATGTGCCACTGACCGATCAGACCCGTAACATTCTGTCGGCGGAGAACCTTGCCAAGACCAAGAAGGGCGTGCGTATCATCAACTGTGCGCGTGGCGGTCTGGTCGATGAAAACGCGCTGGCCGAGCTGATCAAATCGGGCCATGTCGCGGGCGCGGCCTTTGACGTGTTCGCTGAAGAACCCGCCACCGAGAACGTGCTGTTTGGTTTACCCAACGTGGTCTGCACGCCCCACCTTGGCGCCTCGACCACTGAGGCGCAGGAAAACGTGGCGCTGCAAGTGGCCGAGCAGATGTCGAACTACCTGCTCGACGGAGCCGTGGAAAACGCACT
>JAFGWK010000243.1 GCA_016937195.1 Paracoccaceae bacterium
ATCGCTCGGATGTCAGATCATTCCATCGGCAGCGCCACGAAACGGGGTTCGCCGCCGCGCCGGATCAGGAGCAGGATGGATTTGCGACCGGCGTCTTTGGCCGCTGCAACCTGATCTTCGAAATCGCCCATCGAGGCGACCGGCTTTTGTCCGGCTTCGGTGATCAGATCGCCTGCGCGCAGGCCCTTTTCATAGGCGGTCGAACTCTCGTCGATGGACTTGATGATCAGGCCCGACGCCTCTTTGGTCAGGCCCATTTCGCTGCGCAAAGCATCGGTCAGGGGCGTCAGGGTCAGGCCCAGCATGTCCTTCTCGACCTCTTGCGGGGCTTGCACGGCTTTGGGGGGCTGTTCGCCCTCGGCCAGTTCGCGCCGTCCCAAGGTGACCAGCAGCGTTTCGGTCTTGCCATCACGCAGCACGGTGACGCGGACCTTTTCGCCCACGGGGGCATCGGCCACACGTTTCACCAGATCGCGGGTGCTTTTCACCTCGCCGCCGTCAAACGAGGTGATCACGTCACCCGCCTCGATCCCGGCCTCTTTGGCGGGGCCCTCGGGCACCTCGGAGACCATCGCGCCCTCGGGTTTGGCCAGCCCCATCGCCTCGGCCATGTCGGGCGTCACGTCCTGAATTTTAACGCCAAGCCAACCGCGCCGGGTCTCGCCGAATTCCTTGAGCTGGTCGACGACTTTGGACACAACATTCGAGGTCATCGAAAAGCCGATCCCGATGGAGCCGCCATTGGGCGACAGGATCGCGGTATTCACGCCGACCACATCGCCTTGCATGTCAAACAGCGGCCCGCCCGAGTTGCCCCGGTTGATCGCCGCGTCGGTTTGCAGATAATCGTCATAGCTGCCCGACAATTCGCGGTTGCGCGCCGAAATGATGCCTGCACTCGCCGAGAAGCCCTGTCCCAGCGGGTTGCCCATCGCCATCACCCAATCGCCCACGCGCACCTTGTCGCTATCGGCAAACTTGACGAAGGGCAGGGGCGTGTCCGATTTCACCTTAAGCAGCGCGATGTCGGTTTTGGGATCGGTGCCCACAAGTTCCGCATCCAGTCGCTTACCCGAGAAAAATTCGATCTCAATCTCATCGGCGCCTTCGATCACATGGTTATTGGTGACGATATAGCCGTCTTCCGAGACCACGAAGCCCGATCCCAGCGCATTGGAGCGACGCGGGCGCGCCGGGCCTTTCTTGCCATCGGGGCCGGGCAGGCCGAAATCTTTGAACAAATCCTCGAACGGAGAGCCGGGCGGAAAATTCGGGCCGACATTTGTAGGCGCGGCAACCGTGGTCGAGGTGGTGATGTTGACGACCGAATTGCTGACCTGATCGACCAGATCGGCAAAGCTTTCTGGGGCTGCACGCGCATAGGCGGGGCCCGACAGCGGCGCCACAGCCAAGGCGAGCGCCAGCATTGCCGCGCCCATCCCCCCACGCAGAGCCATTCTGGTCTCGGTGACGAATTTCATAAGCCTCTCCCTGTTGCGCAGCGCTTGAGAGCGCCCGCGCGATTTGCTCTCGGTTTCTTGAAATGTAGGGTCGCTGGGGCGTGAAGGGAAGTTTTCCTTTCCGCGAAAATGCATCAAAGCCGTTAAAATGCGACGCCAAAGGCGCGCAGACCCCATAAGATCGCGACCCCAAAAGCCAGCGTTATCAGCCCCAATGCGCGTCGCCGCGCCGGGCCGAGGTCGCGCAGAAATTCCAGCGTTTCCTCAATACGCGAAGGGGCCAGCGCAAGCGCCAGCCCCTCGATCACCAGAACCAGTCCAAGACCGGTCAATAGCCAGATCATCACTGACCTGCTGCGCCTTGTGCAACCGACGAGGCGGTTTGCTTGGAAACCTCTCCGATCGAACGCAGGAAGTCGTCATAGTTGAAGTAAAGGCTGTCGGGTTGTGTCACCAAGGACGAGCTTTGCGATTTCATCGACTCTGCGTAGAATTGCAGCGCGCGATTAAAGGCGAAGAAGCTTTGATCCTTGCTGTAGGCATCCGCATAGATCTTGTTTGCGGTTGCATCTGCTTCGCCTCGGATCACCTCGGCCTCTTTTTTGGCCTGCGAGGTCACCTCGACCACGGTCCGGTCGGCGGTGGCGCGCACGCGCTGAGCAGCCTCGGCGCCACGGGCGCGCTCGTCTGCGGCCTCGCGTTCGCGTTCCGCCCGCATCCGGGCATAGGTGGCCGAAAGGTTCTGATCGGGCAGGTCGGTGCGCGTCAGACGCACGTCGATGACATCAACCCCCAGCGAGGCCGCCTCTTTGCGGGCCAAGTCGCGGATCTGGTTCATCAGCGGCGTGCGGTCTTTGGACAACACGGCCGTCGAAGGCACCGCACCGAGTACCTCACGAATTTTCGCAGTCAGCAGACGATCAAGACGGTCACGTGCGCCATCTTCCCCGCTGGTGCCAACGGCTTCGCGAAACCGCACCAGATCGGTGATGCGCCAGCGCGCAAACGCATCCACTACAAGGCGACGATCATCAAGCGGCGTCACCTCAAGGGGTTGTGTCGTCAGGCTGAGGATGCGGTCGTCATATTGCACGACCGTGTCGATAAGCGGCCATTTAAAGCCAAGCCCGGGATCGGTTTTAACCTGTTTGACTTCGCCAAATTGCAGCACTAGCGCGCGGTGTTTTTCATCCACCACGAAGAAAGAGTTCAGCCCCAGTGCCACGAGGATCACCAGAACACCGAATGCAAAAGGTCCACGCATTAGTTGCTCCCCCCGGTTTTCGTCATCGTATTGGCGGCGCTGGACGTGGTCGAGCCAGCCGGGCGCAGTTGATCAAGCGGCAGATAAGGCACAACGCCGTTTCCACCCGCCTTGGTATCCACGACGACTTTGTTCAGCCCGGACAACACCCGGCCCATCGTTTCGTAATACATCCGGCGCTTGGTCACTTCGGGCGCTTTTTCGTATTCCGTCAGGATCGAGTTGAAGCGCGACGCATCCCCTTCGGCTGCGTTCACGATTTTGGCGCGATAGCCTTCGGCCTCTTCTTTGACCTGAGCCGCCTCACCGCGTGCTCCTGCGGTTACGGTGTTGGCGTATTTGTCGGCCTCTTTTTCAAGACGATCACGCTCCTGTTGCGCGGCTTGCACCTCGCGGAAGCTGTCGATCACCTCAGAGGGCGGATCGGCGCGGTTAAAGTTCACCCGCACGATGTTGATCCCCGCATCATAGCTATCAAGCGTGCCTTGCACGGCCGTTTGCAGATCGGCGGCAATCGCGCCACGGTCACGGTTCAAAACCGGCGCCAGTTGCGAACGCGCGATGATGTCGCGCATCGCGGATTCCGACACGGCGCGGATCGTGCCCTGCGGATCGGCGAGGTTGAACAGATATTTTGCCGGATCGTTGATGTTCCAGACCACCTGGAATTCCAGATCGACAATGTTCTGATCCCCCGTGAGCATCAGCCCGCTATCATTCGTGCCAGAGCGCCCCGAGCCGATATCAACAGTTTGCTCACGCGTGACGGGCACTTTGGTGTAGGTGACGACTGGCCAAGGCGCAAAGTTCAGACCCGGACCCTTGGTCGCGATGTAGCGCCCAAACATCAGCTCGACCGAGCGGTTGCCTTGGTTGACCTTATAAAACGAGGAGAACGCCCAAAAGCCTGCGACCGCGATCACACCGACCAGAACGGCCAGTTTGGTCGGGAAGGGGCCGCCAGCGCCGCCGCCGGTAGGACGATTAGGGCGACCATTGCTGCCGCGTCCGCCCATCAGCACCTTGAGCTGTTCCGAGCCCTTGCGCATGAAGTCTTCGATTTCGGGAATCTGGCCGCCGCCCTCGCCGGGGCGCCGTTGTCCGGGCCGTTTGTTGTCTTGCGGCTGGTCGCGGTCGTCATCGCCGCCGCCACTGCCACCGCCGCCCCAAGGGCCTCCGTTGCTCATATGGTCCTCACCTTTCCGTTATCTCCATGAACACTTGGGTATTGTGTTCGTGATTTCAATAATGACGCACCGGGTTCCGCATGGTCACCAACTCTTCGGCCATCGTGGGATGAACCGCGCAGGTCGCGTCGAATTGCTCTTTGGTCGCACCCATCTTCATTGCGATGGCGATCATCTGGATCATCTCGCCCGCATCGGGCGCGACAATATGACATCCCAGAACCGCGCGCGTGTCGCGACACACGATCAGCTTCATCAGCACGCGGTCATCGGCCCCGGCAAATCCCGAGCGCATCGGTTTGAAGCTGGAGACATATACCTCGGCTTGACCACGCTCGGCGGCCTCTTCCTCGGTGATACCGCAGGTGCCGAACTCTGGCTGGGTGAACACTGCCGAGGCGACCAGATCGTGATCCATATGCGCGGGCTTTGCGCCAAAAACGGTATCGGCAAAGGCATGGCCCTCGCGGATCGCAACTGGGGTGAGGTTGATGCGGTTGGTCACATCGCCCACCGCGTAGATCGAGGGGATATTGGTTTGTGACCACTTATCTACGATGATTTCACCGCGCTCGCCCAAGGTGACGCCCGCAGCTTCCAGACCCATCCCCTCGGTGTTGGGCACGCGGCCGGTGGCATAAAGCACTGCGTCGAAACGCTCCTGGCGCTCGTCGCCACAGGTCACGATCAGCTCGTCGCCCTCTTTATGGATCTCGGTGATCACCATATGCGTGTGGATGTCGATCCCGCGTGTGGCCATCTGATCGACGATCAAATCGCGCGCTTCAGTGTCAAAGCCGCGTAGCAGTGGCGAGCGGTTATATTGCGTCACCGCGATACCCAGGCCGTTGAGGATGCAGGCGAATTCACATGCGATATAGCCCCCGCCCACGATCAGGATGCGCGCCGGCAGGGTCTCCATCTTGAAGATCTCATTGGAGGTCATAACCAGATCGCTGCCGGGGAAATCGGGCACGAAAGGCTGCCCGCCGGTCGCCACCAGAATATGCTTGGCCGAGATCGTGCCGCCCTCGGCCAGCGTCACCTCATGCGGGCCCGAAACCGTGGCGCGTTGGTCGTAAACGGTCACGCCGGCATTGGCCTGACCCTTGCGATAGATCGCCTCAAGGCGGTCAAGCTCGGCATCGAGTTTGGCACGAAATGCCGTCCAGTCAAATTCGCCACAGTTCGCATCCCAGCCATAGGCACGTGCCTCGCTGATAGCGCCGGGGGCGGTTGAGGCGAACACCATCAGCTTTTTGGGTACGCACCCGCGGATCACACAGGTGCCGCCCATCCGATATTCTTCAGCCAACGCGACCTTGGCACCATATTGCGAAGCCGCGATACGCGCGGCGCGTACACCGCCCGAGCCGCCACCGATGACAAAAAGGTCGTAGTCGAATTGCATGGGTTTAACCGCCTTGTTTTTGGTCACATGCTCGCGATGTGCGCTGCGCCTCAAATCCGCTCACGCATGCGTTTGAAACGAATTCGCGCTATCAATCCAGATCTGCGAAGATGTTGTCATCCTCGGCAAAGTCGATCTTTTCGTTGCTGACCGAGCCCTCATTGATATCGCGGATCTCGACTTTGCCATCCGCACCGCCGATGATCACCATGTCGCAGATGTCGATGAACAGCCCGTTTTCCACGACGCCGGGAATCTGGTTGAGTACCAGTGCAAGTTGGCGCGCATTGCCAATCCGGTTGAGATGCAGATCGACGATGTAATTGCCCTCATCGGTGACATAGGGCTGGCTGCCATTCAGGCGCAGCGTGGTTTGCCGCCCCAGCACGTCCATCGATTCCAACAATTCCTCGATCAACGCGCGCGAGGTTTGCCAGCCAAAGGGGATCACCTCGACGGGCAGCGGGAAGCCGCCCAGATGGTTCACTTCTTTAGAGGCATCGGTGATCACCACCATCTGGTCAGAGGCGGTCGCGACGATCTTTTCTTGCAACAGCGCGCCGCCGCCGCCCTTGATCAGGTTCAGCTCGGGGTCGAATTCATCGGCCCCGTCAATCGTGATATCCAGCCATTTCGCCTCATCCAGCGACACCACGTCGATGCCCACCTGACGCGCCAGATCAGCAGTGCGCGTCGAGGTCGGCACCCCTTGCAGGCGCAGCCCTTCTTCGCGCACCCGCTCCCCTAGGCAGCGCACCATCCAGGCGGCGGTCGATCCGGTTCCCATGCCGACGCGCATCCCGTCTTCGATCAGGTCTACAGCGCGGCGGGCGGCGGCGAATTTCGCCTTGTCGATAGGGGAGAGGTCGGCAGGCATCGGGGCACTCCATCAAGCAACATTTGCACTGCTTATAGGCAATCACGCAAAGCGGCGCGAGCGCGAATTGCGCCATAAAGCCCCGGATTTGGTGCTTTAGCCTTGCAAAAACCGTGCCAAACCGCCGCGCCGCTTGGACAGGCGGTGTGCATGACCGGGCAGCAGGAGCGCGCGCGCGGGCAAAGTCGCGAGAGGGTGCGCCTGTGTGAGCGTACGCAACTGGGCGACCTGCGTGGGGTCGATCCCGCGCAAGGCTTGCGGTCCGGGCAGCAGGCTTTCGGCGCGTGCGCCTTCGGCAAAGACGATCTCGTGACGTTCAAACATCAGATGCAGCCACTCGACGCGTGGGCGCGGCGCGCGGGCGATGCCGGGCAGGTCCAACAGCGCCTTGGCGGGCAGCAGTACCTCTTGGCCGCGCAAGCCGCCCTGACGCGGACGCACCACCATGCGATGCTGCGCCGACACCTCAAGCGCGCGATCATTGCCAAGCGCGCCTTGCGCGATGTGAATAGGCGCATTTTCCGCGCGTCCATGCACTCGCCAGCGCCCTGTCCAGATCAATTCGCGATAGCCATTGTCGGCTGTTTGCACGCGCATTCCGGGGCGCAAATCCTCAACAGCGATGGGGCCCTGTTTCGTTGCAATTCGGGTGCCGCGCGCGAAACACACGGCGAGGTTGGAATAGGCGACCTGTGGATCGTCGCTTTCGACACCCACGATGTCATAGCTTTG
>JAFGWK010000029.1 GCA_016937195.1 Paracoccaceae bacterium
AAGCCAAGCGCGTAAAGCAGCACGCTTTGCTGCCAAGACAGATAAAGCACCGGGCGTGGCTCTAGTCCGCCCCAATGCAGCAGACGCGCCCAAAGATCTGGGTTGGTTTCGCGCAACACCCCACGGGCGCGCAACTCGGCGCGCGCGGCCGCATAGCGGCGGTTGGTTTCAGCGTTTCCCATCTGCATAGCGGTCTCGTTCCCTTGGTGAACACAAGGGTAGCGCGCAGGGTGGGGCACGCAATGAACAGAGCGCACACGCGCTCGCACATGACAGTGAGATAAAATTGAAGCGGCGGGCCGAAGCCCGCCGCGATCTGTTGTAATTGTGTGACGTTTTGCGCGATCAGAACTGATCGTCAGCCAGCGCCATGACCGTTTCGGCCCCGGTTTCGATGCGGGCTAAGTGCATCGCGCAGGCAGGCAGTTGACGCGCCATGTAATAGCGCCCGGTCGCGATCTTACCCTCGTAGAAGGCGGTATCACTCGCACCATTGTCCAAGGCAACATGGGCCGCTTTCGCCATCCGCGTCCACATCAGGCCGAGACAGACATGGCCCATCAGATGCATGAAGTCATAGCTGCCCGACAGCGCCGCGTTGGGGTTCTTCATGCCGCTTTGCATAAAGAACATGCCCGCCGCCTGAAGCTGTTTGCTGGCCGCCTTGAGCGCATCGGTGAACGCTTTCATCCGCTCGTCTTCTTCATGCGATTTGCACTCAGCCTTGACCATTTCGAAGAAGGCCATGACGTGCTTGCCGCCGTCCTGCGCCAGCTTTCGGCCCACTAGATCAAGCGCCTGAATGCCGTTCGCACCCTCATAGATCATCGCGATGCGGGCATCGCGCACATGCTGCGACATTGGCCAGTCTTCGGTGTAGCCGTGGCCACCGAATACCTGTTGCGCCTGCACTGCGGTCTCGAACCCCTTGTCGGTCAAGAAACCCTTGATGACCGGCGTCATCAGCGAGATCAGGCCGTCAGCGTCCTTGTCATCAGCCTTATGAACGCGGTCGATCAGATGCGCACCCCAGAAGGTAAAGGCACGTGCGCCTTCAACGAAGCTTTTCTGATCCATCAGCATCCTACGCACATCGGGGTGCACGATGATTGGATCGGCGGCTTTCTCAGGAGCCTCGGCACCGGTGACGGCGCGGCCTTGCAGACGGTCCTTGGCATAGGCCACGGCCTCTTGATAGGCGGCCTCGGCCACAGCATAGCCTTGCAGGCCCACGCCCAGACGCGCCTCGTTCATCATCGTGAACATGGCGCGCATGCCTTTGTGCAGATCGCCCAGTAGCCAGCCTTTGGCGCTATCGTAGTTCATCACGCAGGTGGCGTTGCCGTGGATGCCCATCTTTTCTTCAAGCTTGCCAACGGAGACCGCGTTGCGCTCGCCCAAGGAGCCATCGTCATTCACGAGGAATTTCGGAACGATGAAGAGCGAGACGCCCTTGGTACCCTCGCCGCCGCCCGGCGCCTTCGCCAGAACCAGATGGATCACGTTGTCCGACAGGTCGTGATCGCCCGCCGAGATGAAAATCTTGGTGCCGGTGATCAGATACGAGCCATCGTCCTGCGGCTCGGCCTTGGTGCGCATCAGGCCCAGATCGGTGCCGCAATGGGGCTCGGTCAGGTTCATCGTGCCAGTCCAGTCACAGGTGACCATCTTGGGCAGGTAGGTGGATTTCTGTTCATCCGTGCCATGCGTATGGATCGCCGAATAGGCGCCATGCGTCAGGCCTTGATACATGTTGAACGCCATGTTGGCAGACACGAACATTTCGCCCACCGCGCAGTTGAGCACATAGGGCATGCCCTGACCGCCATATTCGGGGTCGCAATCCAGCGCGGTCCAACCGCCGTCTTTCATCGCGGCAAACGCCTTGTCGAACCCTTTGGGGGTGCGAACCATGCCATTTTCCAGCACGCAGCCTTCTTTGTCGCCCACTTCGTTGAGCGGGGCGAGCACCTCGGCGCTGACCTTACCGGCGGCATCCAGAACGGCTTCGGTGAAATCGGGCTCCATCTCTTCGTAGCCCGGAATGTCGGTCTGCGAGATCTTCAGGACCTCTTGCAGAACGAACTGCATATCTTTGGTGTTGGCGGTGAAATTCGGCATGGCGTCCTCCCGTTTTTCGTCAATCGCGGATCAGGCCGCGTCGGTTTGGCGCGCCTTATCCAGTTGTTTCTCGGCCCAACCGATTTGCTCGGCCAGTTCGGAAATGGCTTGCCCCAGCTCGTCGCGCTGGCGAGACATCTCCGACATACGTTGCTGCGCGATCTTGATGGTCTCGTGCAGTTGCGTCTTTTGCTGATCGCCCATCTCGTACAGGTCCAGAAGCTGGCGGATATCTTCCAGACTAAACCCGAAACGCTTGCCGCGCAGGATCAGTTTCAGCCTTGCGCGATCACGTCGCGTAAAGAGCCTTTTCTGTCCTTCTCGAATGGGAAACAGCAACTCCTTACTCTCATAGAACCGCAGGGTGCGCGGCGTCACGTTGAACGCGTCACACATCTCACGGATCGTCAAAACTTCGTTTTCAGTCATGCTCTCAGTCCCATGCTTCCTTAACGTAACGCAGAGGGGCAAATCATATGACTGCCCCCACATTACAAGAGTTCTTGACGTGCACGTCACCGTAACGTGGCGTCACAACTTCGATGACGTAATGTCAGAAACTTTTTACCATCCGGTTAGGAAATATTCTTTCGCCGAATGCAATACAACTCACCAAGCCCGCTTGAGCGTTCTCGATCGGGGTGACGCGAAGGAATGCGTTTTGCAATCAAGAATCAAGAGGCGTTGAGACCTGATCACGCAATTGTCTTAGGTCTTCAATCGCGCTGTTCAACTCGTCGCGCTGCTCTGTAAGAACGCTTAGCTGACGATCAGCCAATTCAATCCAGACGCGGTTTTGTTCCTGCGTGCCTTTTTGGTCGTAGATTTGTAGCCATTGCCGCAACTCTTCGAGCGAAAACCCGAACCGGCGACCGCGCAGGATCAAGGTCATGCGGGCGATCTCTCGGGGGCCGTAAAACCGCGAGCGTCCCTCTTTTTGCGGGCTCAGCAGCTCGATATACTCGTAATAGCGCAAGGTGCGCGGCGTTACCTCAAAGCGCTCGCACATTTCCTTGAACGTCAGTAAATCGGACATGCTGCCCCTCCTCTTGAGGCGAGAATCTAGCGCGCCGGGCGGCAGGCTTCAAGCGATCGCTTGAAGCCCGGACGCCCCTTCGCTCAGATTTCGATCGGTTTTAGGATTTCGGGTTCGATCACATCCACGCTCGGCAAGGCGTCAATCAGCGGCTGCGCCGATTGTTCAAGCAGGCCGAAGGTTTTGTAATGACACGGAATTACGGTCTTGAAATCAAAGTATTTCTTCGCTGCCCAGCCCGCACGCGCCATATTCATCGTGTAATGACCGCCCGCCGCGATGATCCCGATATCGGGTTTGTGCAGCTCACCCATCCATTCCATGTCGGCCATGATATCGGTGTCGCCGGTGACGTAAATCGTGTGTCCTTCTGCCGCGATCATAAAGCCAGCAGGCTGCCCGGCATAGACCAAGCCCTGATCTTTATAATCAATCGAGGCCGAATGCGTGGCGTTCACCATCGTAACCTTGGCGCCGCCAATATCGACCGTGCCGCCTTTGCCAAAGCCCACCGTTTCCGCGCCATCCGATCCCAGAATGATCGACAGCTCGTGGATGCAATAGATCGGGATGTTCAGTTCTTTGGCGATTGGCACCGCGTCGGATGCGTGATCGCCATGCCCGTGGGTCAACAAAATATGCGTCGCGCCCTTGATCGCCTCATCGCGTTTGTCTGCGGGAAAAACCGGTGAGCCGGTCAGGAACGGATCAAGCAAAATCACGGCGTCGCCCGTTTCAATTCGAAAGCCGGAATGGCCAAGCCAAGTCAGTTTCATCTTTGGTCCTCCTTTTTGGTTGTCCTAAGATTAGGGCGTAAATGCACGCGTGACAGGGGGAGAGCCGCTCACAATCTGGCGGGGCGCTTGAAAGCGGTTGATGCACGAGCTAAACCGCGATCCAAGAATAGCGGAGAAACCCAATGTCCATTGATATCGACACCGCGCGCAAGGTGGCGCATCTGGCCCGGATCCGGGTGCCCGAAGATCACCTGCCCGCGCTGGCATCCGAGTTGTCCAACATCCTGACCTTTATGGAGCAGCTCAACGAAGTTGACGTCGAGGGTGTCGAGCCGATGACCTCGGTCACGCCGATGCGCCTGAAGCGGCGCGAAGATGTCGTGACCGATGGCGGCTATCCTGAGAAAATCTTGAAAAACGCCCCCGATGCCCGCGAGGGCTTCTTTGCCGTGCCGAAGGTGGTCGAATGAGCCTGAACAAACTGACGATTGCCGATGCGCGCGATGCATTGGCCAAGGGCGATGTGACCTCGGTGGAACTGACCGAGGCGTGTTTGAGTGAAATCGAAGGGGCAGGGGCGCTCAACGCGTTCGTGCACAAAACCCCTGAGATCGCGCTGGATCAGGCCAAGGCCGCCGATGCGCGGATCAAATCGGGCGATGCGCCTGCGATGTGTGGCATCCCGCTGGGGATCAAGGATCTGTTCGCGACCAAGGGCGTGGCGACTCAGGCGGCTTCGAACATTCTCGAAGGGTTCAAGCCGGAATACGAATCGACCGTGACGCAGAACCTTTGGGATGCGGGCGCGGTGATGTTGGGCAAGCTCAACATGGACGAGTTCGCGATGGGGTCCAGCAACGAATCCGCGTGCTACGGCAATGTCGTGAACCCGTGGAAGGTCGATGATCGGCAATTGACGCCGGGTGGGTCTTCGGGTGGTTCGGCGGCGGCTGTGGCGGCCGATCTGTGTCTGGCCGCGACCGGCACCGACACTGGCGGTTCGATCCGCCAGCCTGCGGCCTTCACCGGCATCGTCGGCATCAAGCCGACCTATGGGCGTGTGTCGCGCTGGGGGGTTGTGGCCTTTGCGTCCAGCCTCGATCAGGCCGGGCCGATGACGAAATCGGTGCGTGATGCGGCGATCATGCTGGGCACGATGTGCTCTCACGATCCCAAGGATTCGACCTCTGCTGATATCGCGGTTCCTGATTTCGAAGCGATGCTGACCGGCGATATTCGTGGCAAGAAGATCGGTATCCCGAAGGAATATCGGCTCGAAGGCATGCCCACCGAAATCGAGAAGCTCTGGGAAAACGGGATCGCGATGCTGAAAGATGCGGGTGCCGAGATCGTTGATATCTCACTGCCGCATACCAAATACGCACTGCCCGCCTATTATGTCGTGGCCCCTGCCGAGGCGTCCTCGAACCTCGCGCGCTATGATGGGGTGCGCTATGGCCACCGCGCCAAGCTGGGCGCGGGTGAGGGCATCACCGACATGTATGAAAAGACGCGCGCCGAAGGCTTTGGCCCCGAGGTCCAGCGCCGCGTGATGATCGGCACCTATGTGCTGAGCGCGGGCTTTTATGACGCCTATTACAATCGCGCCCGCAAGGTGCGCGCCCTGATCAAGCGCGACTTCGAACAGGTCTTCGCTCAAGGCATCGACGCGATCCTGACGCCGGC
>JAFGWK010000030.1 GCA_016937195.1 Paracoccaceae bacterium
ATCGAGACCTTTGAGCTGATTGATGGGCGCAAACGCTTTAAGGGCGAATTGCGCGGCACCGAGGGCAACGAAGTGCTGATCGAGATTGAGAATCAGGGCGCACAGGTCGTCATTGGTTTGCAATTTGATTGGCTCGCAGATGCGAAACTGGTGCTCACCGATGAATTGATCACCGAGATGTTGCGGCAGAAAAAGGCCGAAGGCAGCATTAACGAAGACGACTTTGACGAAATCGAAGAATCCCCCGACGAGGAGACTTGAGTCATGGCAATCACCTCTGCCAACCAGCTGGAACTTCTGCAAACCGCCGAGGCGGTCGCGCGCGAAAAGATGATCGACCCCGAGTTGGTCATCGAAGCGATGGAGGACAGCCTCGCACGGGCTGCGAAATCGCGTTACGGCGCCGAAATGGATATCCGCGTCACGATCGACCGCAAGACGGGCCGGGCGCGCTTTGCACGTGTGCGCACCGTGGTCGAGGATGATCTGCTGGAGAACTACCAGGCAGAGCTGACCGTTGCTCAGGCAAAACAGTATCTTGAGAACCCCAGCGTGGGCGACACCGTTGTTGACGAGGTTCCGCCCGTCGAACTGGGCCGCATCGCCGCACAAAGCGCCAAACAGGTTATTTTGCAGCGCGTCCGCGAGGCTGAGCGTGATCGCCAATACGAAGAATTCAAAGACCGCGCAGGCACCATCATCAATGGGGTCGTTAAGCGCGAAGAATATGGCAATATCATCGTTGATGTCGGCAGTGGCGAGGCGATCTTGCGCCGCAACGAAAAGATCGGCCGCGAAAGCTATCGTCCGAACGACCGTATCCGCGCCTACGTCAAAGACGTGCGCCGCGAGGCCCGTGGCCCGCAGATCTTCCTGTCGCGCACCGATCCGATGTTCATGGCTGAACTGTTCAAGATGGAAGTGCCCGAAATCTATGATGGCATCATCGAGATCAAGGCCGTGGCCCGTGACCCCGGTTCGCGCGCCAAGATCGGCGTAATCAGCCATGACAATTCGATTGACCCGGTCGGCGCTTGCGTCGGTATGCGCGGCTCGCGCGTGCAGGCCGTGGTCGGTGAATTGCAGGGCGAAAAGATCGACATTATCCCGTGGAACGAAGATCAGGCGACGTTCCTTGTGAACGCGCTGCAACCGGCTGAAGTGTCCAAGGTTGTGATCGACGAAGAGGCGGGCAAAATCGAAGTCGTGGTGCCTGATGAGCAGCTTTCACTGGCTATCGGTCGTCGCGGTCAGAACGTGCGGCTGGCCAGCCAGCTTACCGGGCTCGACATCGACATCCTCACCGAGGCCGAAGAAAGCCAGCGTCGTCAGGCCGAATTCACCGAGCGCACGCAACTGTTCGTCAATTCGCTCGATCTCGACGAATTCTTCGCCCAGCTTCTGGTAGCCGAGGGCTTTACCTCGCTCGAAGAGGTAGCCTATGTCGATCTTGACGAGTTGATGTCGATTGAAGGCGTGGATAGCGACACCGCCAGCGAATTGCAGGCGCGTGCCCGGGACGTGATCGAGGAACAGAATCGTAAGGCTCTGGAAGCGGCGAAAGAACTCGGCGTTGAACAGTCTCTGTTCGATTTTGAGGGCCTGACTCCGCAGATGGTCGAAGCGCTGGCGCAAGATGGCATCAAGACGCTGGAAGATTTTGCGACCTGCGCGGATTGGGAATTGGCCGGCGGCTGGACCACCGTGGATGGCGCGCGCGTCAAGGATGACGGCTTGCTCGAGAAGTTCGACATGAGCCTTGAAGAAGCGCAAAATCTGATCATGACCGCGCGCATTCAACTGGGTTGGGTTGATCCTTCCGAGTTGGCAGGCGAGGCCGAAGACGAAACCGAGGAGGAGGCCGAGGCGTAAGCCACGGTCCCCCCTGACACAGGAGAGCGCAGATGAGTCGCGCAGGCAAAGCCAAAGATCGGGATGATCCCGAACGGCGCTGCATCGTCACTGGCGATGTTCAGCCGAAGGCTGGGCTTGTGCGGTTCGTGCTGGGTCCGGACGGGATGATTTATCCCGACATCGCCGAAAAGCTGCCCGGTCGTGGAATCTGGGTCACGGCGGATCGCGACGTGCTGGAAACCGCCATTCAAAAGGGACTTTTCGCCCGCGCCGCCAAGGCGCCCGCGAAAACCCCGGAAAATATGGTGGAAATGGTAGAGAAAGCCCTTGCCAGCCGCGTCGTCGAGCTTATCTCTCTGGTGCGGAAATCCGGTCGCGCGGTGATCGGGTTCGAAAAGGTCAAGGGCTGGCTGGCAGATGGGCGCGCGAAAGTGCTGCTTCAGGCCAGCGACGGCTCGGACAGAGGAAAAGGCAAGCTGTGGACGCCCGAGGGCGGGCGCTGGTTCGGCTGCCTCACCTCACAGGAATTGGGTTTGGCATTCGGTCGCGATCGTGCGATACACGGCGCGCTTGCAGCCGGTGGCCTCACTCCTCGCGTGATTGAAGAGATATCGAGGCTTGCGGGATTGCGCAGGCAGGACGGCGGCAAGTCCGCCATGAAGGATACGAAGACGGCATGAGCGATACGGACGGCAAAAAGACTCTCGGACTTGGCGCAGCGTCGCGTCCCGGGCAAGTGAAGCAAAGCTTCTCGCACGGGCGCACAAAGAATGTTGTGGTCGAGACGAAGGGCAAGAAGCGTGTCTTGAACAAGCCAAGCGCGGGGACCGCTAAAGGTCCCGGCGGCGGCAAATCTGCGGGTGGCGATCCCTCGCGGCGTCCAGCCGGCATTTCCGATGCCGAGATGGACCGCCGTATGAAGGCGTTGCAAGCCGCCAAGATTCGCGAAGTCGAAGAAGCTGCAAACCGCGAAGCCGAAGAAAAGGCCCGCGAAGAAGAGCGCGAGCGCCGTCGTGCCGAGGCCGAGGCCAAGGAACGCGAAGATCGCGAACGCGAAGAGGCGCTGAAGGCGAAAGCCGAAGAGGATGATCGCAAAAAGCGTGAAGCCGAACTGCGCGACAAAAAGAAAGAAGAGATCCGCAAGGGCGCTCCGAAAAAGGACGACACCGTACAGGATCAGGCGGCTGTTGAAGCTGCGGCGTCACGCGCCGAGACCAAGGGCGTTGTTGCCTCGGGTCCGCGCAAGACCGACCGCGAGCGTACCGACCGCGATACGCGCGCCAACAAGGGCAAGACCGAGGGTGGCGGCAACCGTCGCACCGGCAAGCTCTCGTTGAATGATGCGCTGGGTGGTGGCGAAGGGCGTCAACGCTCGATGGCCGCGATGAAGCGCAAACAAGAGCGCCAGCGCCAAAAGGCAATGGGTGGTTCCACCCGTGCCGAAAAGCAGGTGCGCGAAGTGCGCCTGCCTGAGACGATTGTCGTTTCCGAGCTGGCGAACCGCATGGCAGAACGCGGCGCGGATGTCGTCAAATCGCTGATGAACATGGGCATGATGGTGACGGGCAACCAAACCATTGACGCCGATACCGCGGAACTGGTGATCGAGGAATTCGGCCACAAGGTTGTGCGCGTGTCCGATGCTGACGTGGAACAGGTGATTGCCTCGGTCGACGATAACGCCGATGACCTGATCACGCGCCCGCCGATCATCACGATCATGGGCCACGTCGATCACGGCAAAACCTCGCTTCTTGACGCGATTCGCAAAGCCAACGTTGTGTCTGGCGAAGCTGGCGGTATCACGCAGCATATCGGCGCCTATCAGGTGACCACCGATAGCGGCGCGGTTCTGTCCTTCCTCGACACGCCCGGTCACGCGGCCTTCACCTCGATGCGCGCGCGCGGTGCAAATGTCACCGATATCGTTGTGCTCGTTGTCGCAGCTGATGATTCGGTGATGCCGCAAACGATCGAGGCGATCAACCACGCCAAAGCCGCAAAGGTGCCGATGATCGTCGCGATCAACAAATGCGACAAACCCGGTGCCGAGCCGCAAAAAGTCCGCACGCAGCTCTTGCAACATGAAGTCGTCGTCGAAGCGATGTCGGGTGATGTGCAGGATGTCGAAGTGTCGGCCAAAACCGGTAAGGGCCTTGATAACCTGCTAGAGGCGATTGCGCTTCAGGCCGAACTGCTTGAACTCAA
>JAFGWK010000031.1 GCA_016937195.1 Paracoccaceae bacterium
TCCAGATTGGGGGCGTATTTCAGGAAATGATGCGCCTGACCCGCCATCGGCCCCAGCCCGCCGACCTGCCAAAAGAGCCATTCATCCACCGCGATCCGTTCGCGCTCGGTCGCGCCGGAGAACTGCCCGGTCTTGCGCGCGAGATATTGCAAGATCGCACCGGATTCAAAGATCGAGATCGGCGCGCCATCTGGCCCCTCCGGGTCCACAATCGCGGGCATCCGGTTATTAGGCGAGATCTTGAGAAACTCTGGCTTGAACTGATCGCCTGCACCAATGTTGATCAGGTGGGTTTCATACGGCAGCCCCATCTCTTCCAGAGCGATGGAAATTTTCCAGCCATTGGGCGTGGGCCAGTAGTAAAGTTCGATCATCAGTGTCCCTTTCGCTAAACGCGGTCGGGTATCAATCTGCGCCATGATGGGCAAAAGGCAAGCGCAGAAGGGCTGTGCGCGGGCGCGCAAACAGCCGCGACCAGCGCGGGGCCTGTGCCTGTGGCAGCGCCTGAGCGAGATAGGGTAGGGGCAAGCGGTCGGGCGTGCGCAGCACTGCGCGATACAGATCGAACAGACCCGTGCGCATGTAGCACGAGAAATGGCACACGCGCTTGTCAGCTACCCCGACCGGATAGCCAATTTCAGCCAGCCGCGCGATCACCTCGGGGGCGTCGATTTGCAGATCGAGCCAGTTGCGCAAAGGACGGCTCAGCCCGTTGCCAATGCAGCGCTCGCGGCCTCGGCCCACACCCAGTTCCATCAGGAAGTCGAACAGATCGTTTTCACGGGTTGTGACGTTGAGGATTTCGCAACTGCGCCCGGCGGGGCTGGCCATTGCCTCTTCGGCGCGGCTTTGAAATTCCGCCGCTGCCAGCAGCACCATGCGCGAGACGTGCCCTTCATGAAGATGACGTAGCGCGCGCAATGCCACCCGGCAGCCCATCGAATGCGCAATGAACCCGACCGGACGTCCCGAGACCAGCGAGAGCCGCGTCGCGAGATGCGCCAAGCGCTGTGCTGCAATTTCTGCCATGTCGTAAATGCGCGCCAGTCGCCCTGTGGATTCCCAGCCGAACCCCACTGCGATTCCCGCGCCGGGATTGCGCCCGCCCAGCCCGAGGGCGCGCGGCCAACTGAGGCCAGTGTTCAAATCATAGCTTGGCTCTAGCGCGAAAATATGGCTGTGCGGATCGCGTTTGGGATCGGAGGGGGAGTAGCCATAGCCATGCACCATGACAACAATCGGCGCGCCTTCGGGCAGGGTTTCAGCCTGTGCAAGCAGCTTGGCGGGAAGCGGAGCGCAGGCGTTGATGTTAAATAGCGGCATAGCGGGAGGTCCAGATTGATGGTTCAGCGGGCTCACATTCAAACGCAGCATTTCACGGCGTGGTTCCCAAGAGGAGCGGTGCGTAGCGGCCCGCTACCCTGTGCAAGCGGGCAATTTGACGGGGGCGAAAGCGTTGACCCTGCGCGGTTGGCGCGCTATCGCAACGCAATCGCGACCAACCGTCGCAGGAGCGCGCCATGACCGATCGAAAATTTCGCACCAAACTTGTCCATGACGGTATTCGCCGCAGCCAATATGGCGAGATGGCAGAGGCGCTATTTCTGACCCAAGGCTTCGCTTATCCGTCAGCTGAGGCCGCCGAGGCACGCTTTCTCGATCAGGGCGCGGATGAGTTCATCTATGCCCGCTATGGCAACCCCACGACGCGGATGTTTGAAGACCGCATGGCCTCGATTGAGGGCTGTGAAGACGCATTTGCCTGTGCCAGCGGGATGGCTGCGATCAATGGGGCGCTGACTTCGCTGGTGCAGGCGGGCGATCACATCGTGGCGGCGCGCCAGATGTTTGGCTCGTGCCTGCATGTTCTCAAGGTGCTGGAACGCTTTGGCGTGGCGGTCACGCTTGTTGATGGCACGCAGCTTGATCAGTGGCGTGCGGCGATCCGCCCTGAAACCAAGGTTTGCTTTTTTGAAAGCGTGTCCAACCCCGGCCTTGAGGTGATCGACATCGCGGGCGTTTCCCAGATCGCGCATGCGCACGGGGCGGTGGTGGTGATAGACAACGTCTTTGCCTCGCCGGTGTTTTCCAATGCGGTCTCCTTAGGCGCTGATATCATTGTCTATTCCGCGACCAAGCACATTGACGGCAGTGGCCGCGTGCTGGGGGGCGTGGTGCTGGGAACGCGTGATTTCATCCGCGGCCCGCTGGAAACCTATGTCAAACATACTGGCGGCGCGATGAGCCCGTTTCACGCATGGCTGTTGCTGTCGGGTTTGCAAACGCTGGATCTGCGGGTGCGCGCGCAGGCGGTTAATGCGGCGGCTGTGGCCACGGCTGTGGCAGGGCACAAGGCTTTGGCGCGCACGATCTATCCGGGCCTGATGGATCACCCCCAGCACGCGCTGGCGATGGATCAGATGGGCTCGGGCGGCACGATGATTGCGCTGGATTTTGCGGGCGGTAAAGAGGCGGCGTTCCGCTTTCTGAACGCGCTCGAAATCGTCAGCCTGTCCAACAATCTGGGCGATGCGAAATCTATCGCGACTCATCCCGCCACGACGACGCATAAAAACCTTAGCGAGGACGAACGCGCCAGCATCAATATCACGCCGGGGCTTGTGCGCATTTCGCTGGGTATTGAAGATGGGAGCGATCTTGTTGCCGACATAGTGTCCGCGCTTTCGGCTGTCTAATCGGTGATCCGGCGGGGGATTCGGGGCGTATTCCCTTGGACAATCCGCCCGAGCCTCCCATATCAAGTGGGGCCGGGTCAGCCGGAGGATAGGATATGAACGTGCAAGGTAAGATCGAAACGCCTGATGCGGATGAGGCTAAGACGGCGCTGGAAACCCTGCGCGCGTGGGCCGCGCTTGCCGACCCGGTTGAGGTTGCGCGTCTGGACCCGGCGATCACACGCCTCTTGCCAGGCCATGCCGTTGCGAATTACCCGGATCTGAGCCGTCAATTCGACCCTGATTTCAACGTCGATGAGGCGTATAAGGCCAGCTTGCCCGATCTGCAAAACGGTCCGTCCTCATTGATTGTGGGGGCGAAAACCCGGATCGAGCATGTCGGCATCTCCAATTTCCGCCTGCCCGTGCGCTTTCGTACCCGCGACAATGGTGATTTGACGCTGGAGACTTCGGTCACCGGAACGGTCAGCCTTGAGGCTGAGAAAAAAGGCATCAACATGAGCCGCGTGATGCGCAGTTTTTACAGCCATGCCGAAAAAAGTTTCTCATTTGAGGTGATGGAAGCCGCACTGGACGATTATCTCGACGACCTAGAAAGCTTTGATGCGCGGCTGATGATGCGGCTGTCTTTCCCGGTCAAACGCGCGTCGCTGCGCTCCGGTCTTGAGGGCTGGCAATATTACGACATCGCGCTGGAATTGATCGACATGGGCGGTGTGCGCACCAAGGTGATCCATCTCGATTACGTCTATTCTTCAACCTGCCCATGCTCGCTGGAGCTGAGCGAACATGCCCGCGCGACCCGAGGTCAGCTTGCCACGCCGCATTCGCAACGTTCCGTGGCGCGGATTTCGGCGGTGGTGGAGCCGGGGAAATGTCTGTGGTTCGAAGATCTGATTGATCTGGCGCGCGCCGCTGTTGCGACCGAAACGCAAGTGATGGTCAAACGCGAGGATGAACAAGCCTTTGCCGAGTTGAACGCCGCCAATCCGATCTTTGTCGAAGATGCGGTGCGTGTCTTTGCGCAGGGCCTGTTGGCCGAACCGCGCATCGGTGATTTCCGCGTGCTCGCCAGCCATCAGGAAAGTCTGCACAGCCATGATGCCGTTGCGGTGCTGACCGAGGGGGAGACCTTTGCCTCTGCCAGCCTCGACCCGCAGCTTTTCGCCAGCTTGGTGCATCGCGGCTAAGGTCACGGGACGGGCATTTGCGCGCCCGTGTCACGGCTCTGGATTGGCGCCCGGCATTCCCATGAAGAAGGCGACGAACTCGGCCTTGTTAGCAGCACCGGTTTTCTCGAAAAGCTGGGCGCGGTATTGTTCAATCGTGCGATGCGACAGGCCCAGATCGCGGGCTATTTCCTTGGCGGTGCGCCCTTGGCAGGTGTGCATCGCTACCTCACGCTCACGTGGGCTGAGGTCGAACACCCGGCGCTCGGCAGAAATGTCGATAAAGGTCCAGATCGCGCGGGCAAAGGGCTCGTCCTTGATCAGCGAGCGCCCTCTGACCCGGCACCAGAACAGCGTGTCATCAAGGCGGCGCATGATGCGTTCGTCGGAATAGACCGGGTCTTCGCGCATCCGGTCCAGACCCGTAGCGCCAATGCGAATGTAATCCTCGATGCTTGGGTAAAGCTGCACCAGATCCAGATCGGTGAACTCCTCTGGCTGGCCGCCAAATATCTCGGCAAAGGCCGGGTTGCAGTTGCGCACGATGCGCCGCTCGGTCAGCGTGATGCCCACGGGCGCGAATTGAATGGCAAGGGTTTCAAACTCCATGGCCCTGTATGCGCGTTGCGTGCCCGCGCTGGCAAGCCGTGCGTAATTCTACGGTATGGCGCGACGGTTGCCGCAAAGGCATGCTGATCCTCAAAGAGGAGGAGAAGATGGTTGCAATTATCGGGTGCGGGCACAGCCGTTTTGGGCGGTTGCCCGATACGCTGGAGGATTTGATCGTCGCAGTGGCGCGCGAGGCGCTTGCAGAGGCTGCGATTGCGCCTGCCGACATCGGTGGCATCTGGCTGGGGCATTTCAACGCCGGGATGGTCGAGGACGGGTTTGCCGCCTCGCTTGCGCTGAA
>JAFGWK010000032.1 GCA_016937195.1 Paracoccaceae bacterium
CACAGGCGCGATCCTAAAAGAGCGGGCAAATCCGCATCACTCAGGCTTGTATCGGCGGTTTTAAAAGGCATTTATAACTCCGAAAGTGAGGGCGATATGTACGAAATTCTTGAACCCGGCATGCTGGTCCGGAATCCGAAAATGCCCGATTGGGGCATCGGTCAGGTTCAGTCGCGGATCGCACAGAGGGTCACGGTCAATTTCGAGCATGCGGGTAAGAAAGTGATTGATGGGCGTAATGTGGCGCTAGAGCTTGTTGTGCGCGATCAGAGTTGACAAAAGGTTAACAAAACTGTGAGGCGGTGAAAGAATACACCCATAGGCTGTATCGCGCCCATGCCGAGCGCAAGGAAATATTGCCAATCGGCGCGCAGGTTTTTACACCAGCGTAAGAAGTTAAAGGATAATCCTGCGCGTGATCGACACTGCGTCATTTGAAATCCGGCTTGCGCAAAGCGAGGCCGATCTGACTGCTTCACAGCGGCTGCGCTATCGCGTGTTTGTGCAAGAGCTGGGCGGCGGTGGCAAAACGGTCGATCACGCCGCGCAAATTGAGCAGGACGCGCTGGACCCGCTCTATGATCATCTGCTGTTGATTGATCGCAATCTGCCCGAAGGAGAGCACGTCGTTGGCGCCTATCGCTTGTTGCGATCCGATCAGGCGCAGGCGGCGGGGCGGTTTTATTGCGATGGCGAATATGATCTGGACCCGCTCAAAAGATCGGGTCGTAAGCTATTGGAATTGGGGCGCTCTTGCGTGCATCCAGATTATCGCGGCGGGGCGGCGATGCTGTTGCTATGGAACGCGCTGGCCGATTATGTGTTGGCCCATGAGGTCGAAATTCTGTTTGGCGTGGCCTCGTTTCATGGCACCGATCCCGGCGCATTGGCACAACCGCTGTCGTGGTTGCATCATCACCACTTGGCCCCAGAAAACTTGCGCCCGCGCGCGTTGCCCGAGGCGTTCCAGCCGATGGATCTTGTGAGCGCGCAAGACCTTGATCGGCGCGCGGCAATGGCGGCGATGCCCAACCTGATCAAGGCCTATCTGCGCCTTGGTGGTTTTGTCGGAGAGGGCGCATATATTGACGCTCCTTTCAACACCACCGATGTGCTTTTATTGATGGATACCAAGGCGATGAGCGACAAACATCGCGCATTTTACACCCGTCGTTTCGAAGGCCGTGCATGAGCTGGGACGCGCAAGCCCCCCCACCCATGCGAATATCCGCGCTCGGCTGGCTGCGCGCGCTAATGCGCGCGATAGTTTTGGCTGCGTTGTGTTATGGCGGCTTGGTGTTGCTGCTGCTCGTGCGCGTGATCGAGCGCCCGCTCCACGGCCTTAACCGCCCGTGGAGCCCCCATATTACGCAAACGGTCTGCCGCTTGGCCTTTCCGATTCTGGGTATGCGTTATCGTGTGCTCGGAAGCCCGATGCATCATATCGGCGCGGTTGTGGCCAATCATGGCTCGTGGCTTGATATTTTTGCGCTCAATGCTTGTCAGAACATCTATTTTGTCTCCAAGGCCGAGGTCGCGCGCTGGCCGATGATCGGCTGGCTCGCGCGTGCGACGGGAACCGTGTTCATTCGTCGGGATCGGCGCGAGGCAAAAATCCAGCAGAGAGTCTTTGAGCAGCGTATCCGCGCCGGGCATCATTTGTTGTTTTTTCCGGAAGGAACATCGACAGACGCACGCCGTGTTTTACCTTTTAAACCAACGCTTTTTGAGGCGTTCTTCAGTCATGGACTGGACCGGATCATGCAGATCCAGCCAGTCACGGTGATCTATCATCCGCCCGAAGGGGAAGACGTGCGATTTTACGGTTGGTGGGGCGATATGAGCTTTGGTCCACATCTTCTCAAGGTGCTTGCGCAGCGACGCCAAGGGGCGGTGGATATCGTGTTTCACGACCCGCTCGATGTGGCCGATTTTGCCTCGCGCAAAGACTTGGCGTTGCGTGCCGAACACGCTGTGCGCGCGGGGCTACCTTATGAGGATGCGCCCGAGCGGTAATGGGCCAGAACATATAGCCGGATCGCCGTCGCAAGCCCGGCATCGACACCGCGATCCACATCAATTTCGGACGCTAGTTCATTGATACCTTTTTCTTTTTGATCTGCGATGTCACGAAAGGCTTGCCAGAATTCATCTTCCAAAGTCACCGAGGTGCGATGCCCACCCAAGGTCAGAGAGCGCTTTTTCGGGCGGCTCATTCTGTGTCCTCAGGCGCATGCCCGTCCAATTCCCGGCGCGCCTTATCCCTTTGATGGTCCTCAAGTGTAGATTGCGCTTTGCTACGACCAAATTTCACAGCGTTTGCATCGCCTTGCGCGCGCTTTTTCAGGCGGGCTTGCTGTTTTCGGAATTGGTTGAGGTTGGTGACGTTGCTCATGCACGCGAGTTTGCCACAGCTTTGCAGGACAAAAAAGGGGTGGCCAATCACGGCCACCCCTTTGCGTTTTACGCAGCGCGAAAGATCAGTCTTTCGGGCCGATCATCTGTTCGGGGCGTACCACGGCGTCGAAGGTGGCCTCATCAACAAAGCCGAGTGCGATCGCCTCTTCCTTCAGCGTGGTCCCGTTCTTATGCGCAGTCTTGGCCACTTTGGTCGCGTTGTCATAGCCGATGGTGGGCGCAAGCGCCGTGACAAGCATCAGCGATTCCTTCATCAGCTTGTCGATACGCGGCAGGTTCGCTTCGATGCCGACCACCATGTTATCGGTAAAGGCCGAGGCGCTGTCGCCCAAAAGCTGCATGCTCTGCAAGACGTTGTAGCTCATCATCGGGTTATAGACGTTGAGTTCGAAATGACCCTGCGAGCCAGCAAAGCCCACCGCTGCATCATTACCCATGACATGGGCGCACACCATCGTCAGCGCTTCGGCCTGCGTCGGGTTCACTTTGCCCGGCATGATCGAGCTGCCGGGCTCGTTCTCAGGCAAGATCAGCTCACCCAGACCCGAACGCGGGCCAGAGCCGAGCAGGCGGATATCATTGGCGATCTTGAACAGCGAGGCCGCGACGGTTTTCAGCGCGCCCGAGAACATCACCATCGCATCATGTGCGGCCAGCGCCTCGAACTTATTGGGCGCGGTGACGAAGGGCAGGCCGGTGATTTCTGCCATGTTCGCCGCGACGGTTTCCGCCCAGCCCTTGCGCGTGTTCAGTCCTGTGCCAACAGCCGTGCCGCCCTGTGCGAGTTCATAAATATCGCCCAAACAGGCCTCGACCCGCTCAATGCCTTTCTTCACCTGATGCGCGTAGCCGGAGAACTCCTGGCCCAGCGTCAGCGGTGTGGCATCCTGCGTATGGGTGCGCCCGATTTTGATGATGTCTTTGAAGGCAACTGATTTTGCCTCAAGTGCTGCGTGCAGCTTGCGCAGGCCCGGCAGCAGAACGTCACGCGCCTGCATCGCGATACCAACGTGCATTGCGGTGGGGAAGGTGTCGTTGCTGGACTGACCCATATTGCAGTGATCGTTGGGGTGAACCGGATCTTTTGATCCCATCTTGCCGCCCAGCATTTCGATGGCGCGGTTCGAGATCACCTCGTTGGTGTTCATGTTCGACTGCGTACCCGAGCCGGTTTGCCACACAACCAACGGGAAGTTGTCGTCAAACTTGCCCTCGATCACCTCGGAGGCGGCAGCGATGATCGCGTCTGCGACTTTCGCATCCATCGCGCCTTGCGCCTTGTTGGCCTGAGCGCAGGCTTTTTTGATCACACCCAGCGCGCGGATGATCGGCACTGGCTGGCGCTCCCATCCGATCGGGAAGTTGATGATCGAGCGCTGCGTCTGCGCGCCCCAATATTTATCGGCGGGAACTTCGAGCGGGCCGAAGCTATCGGTTTCGGTGCGTGTCGCGGTCATCAGGGCCTCCATGAACGGCGAAAAACTCTAGCGCGTTCTAGGCCGAGCGGGGGTGATTTGCAATCGGTATGCGGATGTATACCGCCCCGAAGGCAGTTCCGCGCTATTTCCGGAATTGATCGAGGCTGACGACTTCGGCATCGCCGCGCGGGGCGGGCTCTTCTTCGTCCTCGTCGTCTTCTAGCGCGTCTTCGTCATAGGCTTGCGTTTCAAAGCGCAGGCCGAATTCGACGGAGGGGTCCACAAAGGTCGAGACCGCATCAAAGGGCACATAAAGCGGCTCGGGGGCATTGCCAAAATTCAGTGTGATCGAAAATCCGTCATCGGTGACTTCAAGCCCCTCATACCAATGCTGGATGACGACCGTCATCTCTTCGGGATAGCGTTCGCGCAGCCAATCGGCGAGTTCTGCGTCAGGGTGGCGGGTGTCGAAGGTGATGAAAAAATGATGTTCGCCCGGCAAACCGTTCGCGGCGATATCCTCAAGCACGGTCTGGATCAGCCCGCGCATCGCATCATGCATAAGATTGCCGTAATCTATCGACCGCGTCATGCCGTTCCCTTCTTCATCCTGCCGACAGCATAAGGGATTCGTTGCCAGAGGGAAGGGGGGGCAATCACACAGCCGCGGGAGCAAAAAGCAGCGCTGTTGCGGGGGGCCTGCTGCGCCTTAAGCTCTCGGTCAACTCAGTGTTTCGCCCGACAGGCATAGCGCGAGTGTCTCCGGCGGCAGCAGGCCGATTTGCTCGAAAATGGAAATCGCATCAAAGCTGTTATAGGCCTCAGCAACCTGATCGCCCTCAAATCGCATGGCCAATTGCCCCGTCGCACTGACGGGGGCGCAATTTGTCACCCCGATTCCGTCAATCTTGAGCAGGGTCCAAAGCCAATCATCGGTTTCGACGCTGCGCAGGATTGAAATGTTCATATTTCGCAGATGCGCGCGAAACGCCGGGACAAATTCAAGAAATTCTTTCGGACCAAAATTAAGCCCATCCATGATTCCTGCAGCTTGCGCGCGATGGGTAAAGAGTGGCTCGATCAGATCGAGCCGCCCATCCCCCCAAACGGCGTTCAGCCACATTTCGATATTGCGCAGACGTGACATTGCAACCCTTTCAGCCTTGTGGTCACCGTCAGGTTGCGCATGAACAGTTTACGACGGGGTTAACGGCGTTTCGATCGAACGCTCGACAGGCTTAAAAGGGGAAAAGGTGCAGGATTCTGTTGCAAGGCTCCTGCGGGCCCCGCCTTACGCTGCTAGGCGCAAGGAGTTAAGTTTCGATCTTTCGAGCTGCTTACGCAGCCAGAGCGACCGGAGCACGGTTGTCATTGGCAACTGTACAAATCGCACCGATAACGGTGGTAGCTCACCGAGACAAAGCATAACCCCTTTAGACGTTCGTCGATCCTATTTCGGCCCCATTCTCCCCCAATGAGGGTGGTTTGGTGGAGCCGCCGGGTACCGCCCCCGGGTCCGATCCGCTTATTACGAGCGCGTTTATGTCCATAGTCCCCCCGAAAGGGAACAAATCACATATAGGCGGGGCCGCGCGGGTGATCAAGGGGGCGCCCTTAGCTGCCCTCAGCCGGGACGCCGAGCACAGTCATCGCCACACCAAGTAGCGCAAGCACCCAGAACGCCTTGCTTTTCAAGCCCTTGCTTTGCAGTGCCGCCAGCACCGCCTGCAAGGTGTAATAGCCAGCAAAAGCACGCGAAGCGTAGGAAATGATGACAAAGACATTTGCGCTCCAGGTCAGGGCGATGCCCGCCGCGATCAGTACGGGATAGGCGTGTTTTGGCTCCAGTCGACCGCGCGAGAACTCTGACAGCAGCCCTCCTGCGCCCCCGGTATCGGCAACAGCGGCCGAAAATTGCGCCGCCAGAGCGGCCGCCACCAGCATTGCAGGCAAGATCGGGGCGACGACGCGCATCATCTCGATGATCGAGGTTTCGGTCAGGTTATGGGCGTCGGGGACGAACAGATAGGCCAGCAGGACAATGTAAACCATGTAGATCGCGGTTGAGAGCATCTGCGCCCAACGCATCGCGTCAATGCGGGTCGGTGCGTCATAGCTTTTGCCCAAATACCGCGCTGTTTCAAAGCCTTGCACAGTGACGATGAGACCAAAGATCAATCGCAGCGAATCCCATGGCCCCAATTGACCGGGATCGAACGTCAGATCGCCTTGGGCTGCCGTCTTGCCAAAATATACCGCCAGTCCTAGCAACAGCCCGCCGATGATGGCCAGTTTCAGCGCGACGGTGGCGTATTCCATCCGCTCAAGCGCATGAAATCCGCCGCCAAACCCCGCCACCGCAACCACGCCCAGCGCGATTGTCGTCACGACATTTGCCATAAGATGGCTATGCCACGGCGTGAGCGACACGGCAAAAGCGCCAAACAGATTGAGATAATAGGCGACCGAAATCACATAAGCGAAGGATAGAGTGATCTGGGCGAGCTGCTCAATGCGCGAAATCAAGGCGGTATCGGGGCGCTCCTCGGCTGCGATATTGTTGCGCACGGCTGCCCCAAATAGCCAACCGACAAGACAGAGAGCGGCCATCGCCATGGGGGCCCAAGCGCCAAAGCGCACCTCAAGAATTGGCCCGAGCACCAAGAACCCTGACCCGATGATCGACGCCAGCGGTGTTACCATCGCGCGCCAGCGTGGCCGTGCGCGCAGGGTAGGCACGAACATGCCCCCCATAATGACCACAGCAAGCAACAGAATCGAAATATTGAGAATCATAAAGCCTCTGGTCTTACGGCGATGATGGAGCGACACCCGCGCCTCAAAGGAGAGGCTGCATGGCCTGCTTGGTTCCCGATATAGTGGTGGGGCGCAAGTTAAGATTCGTTCAAAATGCCTAGAAGACCCCGAAAGTGAACCTTTCGCAGCGTTTTGCGTAATCTTATGGCGGCGATAAAGGTGAGGGATTGATGAGCGCGGATGTAACATTGCTTTGGCTTCGGCGGGATTTCCGCTTTTACGATCATCCTGCGATGGTTGCGGCCTGCGCGGACGGGGCGGCCGTGATCCCGGTGTTTATTTACGACGATCAGGTCGCGGCGCTTGGCGCTGCGCCGAAATGGCGCTTGGGCGAGGCCGTGGGCCATTTTGCCCAGGCGCTTGTCCAGAAAGGGTCGCGCTTGATTTTGCGCAAGGGCGACGCGCTAGAGGTGTTGCGCGATGTGATCGCTCAGACCGGAGCGCGCGCGGTGCATTGGTCGCGTGCCTATGATCCAGCCTCAATTGCGCGGGACAAGACCGTCAAGGCGGCGCTGAAAGAAGACGGGATCACCGCGCAAAGCCATGCGGGCCATTTGTTGTTTGAGCCGTGGAGCGTGGAGACAGGCAAGGGCGAACCTTATAAGGTCTATTCCCCATACTGGCGCGCGGTAAAGGATCGCGATATTGCCGCGCCCCTCAAAACGGTGTCTGAACTTCGCGCGCCAAGGGACTGGCCTGACAGTGAAAAACTATCAGATTGGAAAATGGGTAATGCAATGAACCGCGGCGCAAAGGTCGTGGCGAAATACGCCCATATCGGCGAGGCGCGCGCGCAGGGGCGCTTGTCGGCCTTTCTGCGCGATCACATCGAACACTATAAGTCCGCGCGCGATTTTCCGGCCTCGGGCGCGACCTCGGGGCTGTCGGAAAACCTCACCTATGGCGAGATTTCCCCTCGCGCGATCTGGCATGCGGGCTGGCGTCATATGCAAGAGGGCGCGGCAGGGGCCGAGCATTTCCTTAAGGAACTGGTGTGGCGCGAATTTGCGTGGCATCTGCTTTATCATTTCCCCGATCTGGCCGAGGCGAACTGGCGCAAGGAGTGGAACGGCTTTCCGTGGCGCCCTGACAATAAGGACGCCGAATCGTGGCGGCGCGGCATGACCGGTGAGCCCTTTGTCGATGCGGCGATGCGTGAGATGTATGTGACCGGCACCATGCACAATCGCGCGCGCATGATCGTGGCGTCATATTTGACCAAGCACCTGATGACCGATTGGCGCGTCGGGCGACGCTGGTTTGAAGACTGCCTGATCGACTGGGACCCGGCGAGCAATGCGATGGGCTGGCAATGGGTGGCCGGATCAGGCCCGGACGCAGCGCCTTATTTCCGCGTTTTTAATCCGGCGACGCAGCTTGAAAAATTTGATAAATCAAATGAATACAAACAAAAGTTTATCTTGGAGGGGCAGTTGGACCCTCCGCAATCTGCGCGCGATTTTTTTGATGCCATCCCGCGCAGTTGGGGGCTGGTAGCAGATCGCACCTATCCGTTGCCAATTGCTGATCTCAAAGGCGGGCGAGAGCGCGCGCTTGCCGCATATCAAAACCATCGCGACCCGTCTTGAAGGAAAAAGTCCACCCGCTCCTAGGCCAAAATGGCGAGCCTGTCGGAAAAGTTCGTAATTTTGCCGCAATTCTTCAGTAAATATTGATTTCTATCGTGTGCCCCGGCACTTTTTTCGCTGGGTGAGGAGTATGCTATGCAACGCTTAGCCGTTCGAAATACAAAGATGCAAATCCCGACAATGGCAAAATTTTTTGCCGCGATTTCGCTTGCTGGGACGGGCTTTTTTACTGCTAATGAAATTATTCCATCTTTGCCCCCAGGGGTTGAGGGGGCGGGGGTTTTGCCTCTCGTCGCAGCTTCTTTTGGGCTTTTGATGGGTTGGCGGGTCGTGGGGTTGCATCCCGGGCGGCCTTGGATGAGCGCGTTTAGCGATGGTCTTCGCGGCGCACTTTACATGATGGCATGGAGCTATGCGTTTCTTGGCGCGGCGCAGATGCTGAAACTGGCGATGCGGATGCGCTATGATGACGCTGTTGAGGCGTTGGTCGATATCATCGGTCAGGGTGCTGCGATCGCGCAGGCCTCGTTTGGCGTCAATGTTCTGCTTGTTTTGATCTGTGGCGCGGCCCTTGCTGGGCTCTCGTCCGAGTGGGCCTATCGCAAATACGGCCGGTAAGTTCTTGACATTACGGGCCACGCGCGCAGGGTGGCTCTTGAAATCAGGTCTTCGGGCAGCCCCTTGAGCGTCACGCATTTCTTTTATGGTACACTCTGTCATCCGCCGCTTTTGCGCGCGGTGATTGGCCGTATTCCCGATATGCATCCGGCCGTGTTGGACGGCTACAACGCGCGTGAGGCATGCCGCGATGGTGTTCCGCTTGGCTTTCCTGTGCTTGAGGCACGGGCGGGCGCGACCACGGCTGGCGTTATTTGCACGCTGACCACGCATGAGGCAGAGCGCATCGCGTGGTATGAGGCGGGCTATGCGCCTTGCGATCTGGCGGTATTGCAAGGCGATGTGAAGGTCGCGGCACGGGTTTGGCTGCCGGGCGCGGGCCATTGGGATCTGGGTGCGGATTGGACGCTTGCGCAGTGGCGCACGCAATGGGGCGCGCTCAAGACCGAGGCGGCAGCGCAATTTATCCGCGAGGCAGAGCAGATTGGGCCCGACGCGGCCAACAGGCGCTATCATTCGATCTTGGTGCGCGCAGCGTCGAAACTGGCTGCAAAGGCGCAACCGATGCCGCAAACGCTGCGCCGTCACGCACAGGGTGACGACATTCAGATCGAGTCGCAGTCTATTAGCTACAATGGATTTTTTCTCGTCGAGGATTACAGCCTGCGGCATCGTTTGTTTGCTGGTGGCTACTCGGACACGCTTAATCGTGCAGCCTTTATCTCGGGCGATGCGGCGGTTGTTCTGCCCTATGATGCGCGCCGTGACCGGGTTTTGCTGATTGAACAGTTTCGCGCAGGCCCTTTCGCGCGTGGCGAGGCGAACCCTTGGATGATCGAGGCCATCGCCGGGCGCATTGATCCGGGCGAAAACCCAGAGCAAACCGCACATCGCGAGGCGATGGAAGAGGCGGGCATCACCCTTGATCGCCTGATCGAAGCGCCGCGTTTCTATCCGACGCCGGGGGCAAAAACCGAGTTTATCCACTGCTATATCGGTCTGACCGATCTGCCTGACGACGCCGGGCGTCCGGGCGGGATGGAAGACGAGGGCGAAGATATCCGCCCCCATCTGGTGCCCTTCGATCACCTTATGGAGATGGTGCAAACTGGCGAGGCGGGCAATGCGCCCCTTGTTGTGCTTGCGCTGTGGCTGGATCGCATGCGCGAGAGTTTGCGTGCCAAGGCTTGAGGTGGCGCGCGCGGCAGCCTAAGTCTGGGAGCGAGGCCCTTTGAGGGCGCGCGACACTGGAGGATTTCATGCGCATTTGCGGCGATCTGGCAGCAGCGGTGGGGCACACCCCGCTTATCAAGCTGAGAAAAGCGTCTGAGATGACGGGCTGCACCATTTTGGGCAAGGCCGAGTTCCTCAATCCAGGCCAGTCGGTCAAGGACCGCGCGGCGTTGTTTATCATCCGCGATGCGATCCAGCGCGGCGCGCTGCAACCCGGTGGCACGATTGTCGAGGGCACGGCGGGCAATACCGGGATCGGGCTTGCGCTGGTGGGGGCCTCGATGGGGTTTCGCTCTGTTATCGTGATCCCCGAGACGCAAAGTCAGGAAAAGAAAGACATGCTGCGGCTGGCGGGCGCACAATTGGTCGAAGTGCCTGCCGCGCCTTATAAAAATCCCAATAATTTTGTGCGCTACTCGGAGCGGCTTGCGGCAGAACTGGCGCAGACCGATCCCAATGGCGCGGTTTGGGCCAATCAGTTTGATAACGTGGCCAACCGCCAAGCCCATATCGAAACCACCGGCCCCGAGATTTGGGAACAGACCGGCGGGCATGTGCATGGTTTTGTCTGCGCGGTGGGCTCGGGGGGGACGCTGGCGGGTATCGGCATGGCGCTTCAGCCCAAGGGCGTGAAGGTGGCGCTGGCCGATCCTGATGGCGCAGCGCTGCACAGTTTCTACACCACGGGCGAGCTGAAATCCGAAGGGTCTTCGATTGCCGAAGGGATCGGGCAGGGCCGTATCACCGCCAACCTTGAGGGTTTTACCCCCGATATGAGCTACAACATCCCCGATTCCGAGGCGCTGCCGATTGTCTTCGATCTGCTCAGCGAAGAGGGTCTGTGTCTTGGCGGCTCGTCGGGCATCAACGTGGCCGGTGCAATCCGCATGGCACGAGAGATGGGGCCGGGCCACACCATTGTGACCATCCTGTGCGATTACGGCACGCGCTATCAATCCAAGCTGTTCAACCCGGCATTCCTGCGTGAAAAGGGCCTGCCGGTGCCGGGCTGGCTTGATGGCCCGGGGCGCTCGGTTCCTGAGGTCTTCGCGCAATGATTCTGCGGGCGGTGCTGGCCCAGCCAGTCAGCGTGGTATCTTGGGTGCTGCGCTTGCTGCGACTTTGGGGACTGATGCTGATGCTGGTGCTTGCCCTTCCGGGGATAGCACTGGCGCAAAACAGCGCCACATCCAGCCCACCCGATTACGCCGCGTGGGAAAAGGTCGCCACGGCGGCGGAAGCGACGGTTCAGACGGGCACGGCCGATAGCGCGACGCTGGATAATCTGCGCTCTAAGGTCGATGTCTGGCGCAAGCAGCTGACGGCCGCCGAAGATACCAACGCAAGCCAGATCACAACCGTTAAGGCCCAGATTGACGCCCTTGGCCCCGTCCCCAAAGAGGGCGAGAGCGAAGATCAGGCGATTGCCAGTCGGCGCAAGACTCTGAACGATCAACTGGCGCAGCTTCAGGCGCCGGGACTGCGTGCGGCCGAAGCGGCCAGCCGGGCCGATGTCATCGTCGCCAATATCGACAAGCTGGTGCGCGCGCGCCAGACTGACAAACTGCTGAGGCTCACGCCGACACCGCTGAACCCGGTCAACTGGCCCGATGCGCTCAAGATTACCGGGGCGCTCACGGGGGCGCTTGCCAGTGAGTTGGACACCAAGCTTTCCGCCGATGCGCCCTATGCAAAAATGCGTGACAATGCGCCGGTGATCGTGGGGCTTGTGCTGGTGGCGCTGCTGTTGCTGGTGCGCGGACGGCGCTGGATAGAGCGCCTCGCGGAGGTGCTCGAAAACAAGCTGGCGCTGCGCGCGCGGCGCGTGATCGAGGCTTTGGTCTCGCTGGGGCAGCTATTCTTGCCACTGGTCGGGGTGTCGATCCTCATTCTGGCGTTGCGTCAAACGGCGTTGTTGGGGCCGCTCTGGGTAGAGTTTCTAGGCGTGCTCGGCACGACGGCTGCGACGATTATCGCGGCCGTCTGGTTGGCCGGGCGGATCTTTCCCAAGAGCGAGCAGCTGGAAGCCCCCTTCAATTTGATGTCAGAGCGTCGCTGTGAAGGGCGTATTCTGACGGTAACATTGGGCCTGCTGGTCGGGCTGCAAGGCCCCTTGGGGGACTGGGTTGTCAAGCGCGGTGAGCAGGTGCTGAACGCCATTGCCAAGACAAGCGAGCAGACCGATGCGCTGGCGCGCACGCTGGATGCAGGCTTTAGCGTGCTGGCTTTCCCACTACAGGTGCTGGCGGGCGTGTTCCTGTTCCGCCTTGGCCAGTTGATGCGCCGCCATCTGCGCAATGAGGCTTCGGATAGCGAAGAGAAAGCCTTTCGCGACCGCATCGTCGGGGCCATTGGCAATCTTGTGATCGCCGTCGCCGTACTGGGCCCGGTACTGGGGGCGATCGGGTATGTGAACGCGGCCAATGCGATGATTTGGCCGCTGGTCCTGACGCTCGCTCTGATCGCGCTGGTGCTTGTGACCCAGCAATTCTTCGCCGATCTCTATGTGTTCGTCACCCGGCGCGATGACGATGCGCGCGAGTCGCTGATCCCGGTGCTGATCGGTTTCGCGCTTGGCATGCTGGCGCTGCCGGTCGCTGCTTTAATCTGGGGCGCGCGGGTCGATGATCTCAAGGAATTATGGGGGACGTTCCAATCCGGGGCGACAGTGGGCGGCGTCAAGATTTCGCCCGGCGTATTCCTGACGTTCCTAATCATCTTCGTGATTGGACTGTCGGTGACGCGGCTGGTGCAAGGGGCACTGCGCACCTCGCTTTTGCCCAAAACCAAAATCGATAAGGGCGGGCAAAGCGCCATCGTGTCGGGGATCGGCTATGTCGGGATTTTCCTTGCCGCAGTGATCGCGATTTCCTCGGCGGGAATTGACCTTAGCTCGCTGGCCATCGTGGCTGGTGCGCTGTCAGTCGGCGTTGGTTTTGGTCTGCAAACCATCGTGCAGAACTTTGTCTCGGGCATCATCCTGCTGATCGAGCGTCCGATCTCAGAGGGCGACTGGATCGAGGTCGGAACCCAGCAAGGGATCGTTAAGGCGATCACCGTGCGTTCGACGCGGATCGAGACATTTGATCGCTCCGAGGTGATCGTGCCCAACGCCGATCTGATTTCGGGGCAGGTGACCAACTGGACGCGCGCCAATGTAACGGGCCGTCTGATTGTGCCAGTCGGGGTGGCCTATGGAACGGACACGCGCAAGGTCGAGAAGATATTGCTTGAAGTGGCCCAAAATCAGCCGCTGATTATGATGAACCCCGAACCTTATGTGCTATTCGTGGCGTTTGGGGCCTCGAGCTTGGACTTTGAAGTGCGCGCAATCCTGTCGGATGTGAATTTCAAACTGCGCGTGATGAGCGAAATGAACCACGAGATCAACGCCCGCTTTGCGGTGGCCGGGATCGAAGTCCCGTTTCCCCAAAGCGATCTGTGGCTGCGCAACCCCGAAGTGCTGCGCGATGTCGGCTGCCGGGAGGCCGACAAACCGGAGGCCACGCCGAAACAGGGCGCATCCAAGGAGAACACGCCAGAAAAACACGCCAGTCGCACGGATCTTGGCCAACCGTTGCCGGGTGAAGGCATTGAGGACGTCGACGGTGATGGCGACGGAGGAG
>JAFGWK010000244.1 GCA_016937195.1 Paracoccaceae bacterium
AAGCCGAGCGCGAACCGGCAGGCTATTCGTCTTCGGGTGCGCTATGTGGAATTGCGGGGCTTGAGGGCGCATCTATCGCCGCCATCGACGGCCCTGGCGAATGCGGCATCGCCGATCCGGTGCGCATCACGGCTGTGTCGGGCATTGCGCTCAGCACGCCTGCTAGGGTCAATTGCACAGCGGCGGCGGCCTTCAAGCGCTGGGTGGATCGCGGGATCAAACCGGCGGTCGGCAAACGCGGCGGTGGCATCGACACGATCACGATCGCGGCCTCCTATTCTTGCCGCACGCGCAATTCGCGCAAAGGGGCCAAGCTGAGCGAACATTCCAAGGGCAATGCGATTGACGTGTCTGGCGTGGTTCTGCGCGATGGCACGCGGCTGAGCGTGCAAGACGATTGGAACGGCAAGCGGCGTATTATCAAGAAGATGCACAAATCGGCCTGCGGCACGTTTGGCACGGTGCTTGGCCCGAAATCGGACCGCTTCCATCAAGACCATCTGCATGTCGATGTGGCCAGCTATCGCAGCGGGGCCTATTGCCGCTAAGCTAGCCCTGCTGCTGGGGGAATTGCGGCGCAGGCCCCAGCGGAATTGGCCCGAGGCTCATCTGTCCATTCTGGAAAATCAACGGCACTTCGAGCGCGTTTTGCGGATCTTTCGCCGCCAGCATCGTCGCCACGCCGGAAATCAGATTGACCTGATCGCTGGCAATCAGCCCCGCGCCCTGCGCAATCGAAATCCAGTTGCGCCACGAGGCCGAACGGATTTGCAGCGTGCCTTCGGGATAGCCGCTGGCATCAATGCGCAGATCGCCAGCGACTGACAGATCATTGCCGCCCCAGCTAAGCGACAGATCGCTCAGTGCAAATGTCATCAGTCCCGGTACACCACGATCCGCCGCCTCTTTCGTGATCGGCGCGCGCAGGCCTGCAAGCGCGTCCAGATGAAGGCGTGCGACCGTGTCGCCCAAGCCAGAGTTGGGCGCGAGTTTGGCCACCAGCGCAGGAGGTAGCATCAGGTTCACCGCCTCTGCGCCAAGGCGATAGGTCGCGCCGGGCATGATCAACTGGCCCTTGTTATTCGGATCGGGCAGCGCGCCTTGCGCCTTATCCTCGCGGGTGATGGCGAGGCGAAGCTGATCGGCGCTCAGCTCGGGGGAGGTGCCGGTTTCAGGCGTCAGCACCGGCTTTTGGATCACGCTGATCAGGTTTTCCAGCGGCAAGGCCGTGGAATATCCCACCGTCACCGAGCTGCGCATATCCTCCATATTCAGCGAATAGCTTTGATTGCCAAGCGTGAGTTTCTGCCCTGAGGGAAGATAAGAGATCACCTTATTGGGCGCGTATCCCAGCGCGAAAATCTGCGCATAGGGCGCTGACCACGACCACGCGCCGCCCGCGCCAAACAGTTGGGGGTGCTCGTAGGTCAGATCAAAGCGCGACGGAAATCCCGCCATCGTGACGCCCTTGGCATCGCCCCAGCCATCTTGGCGTGCTTGGCTCAGCATCGCTTTCGCGCCCGCCTCGATCTGGGAGGAGCCGTAAAACCAATAGCCCGCATAGCCGAGCGTCAAAATCACCACCAGCCAGATCAGCTTGCGCATCGTTTAATGCCTCTTTGCAATCATCCTGCGTCCCATGTAAGGCGGTTGATCATGAACGACCAGCCTGACACGAACACGATCTGGATCTTTGGCTATGGCTCGCTGATCTGGAACCCCGGCTTTGATGCGGCCGAGCGCAGTCTGGCCCGCGCGCCGGGCTATGAGCGCTCGTTTTGTCTGCGCTCGTTGGTGCATCGCGGGACACCCGAAGCGCCGGGTCTGGTGCTGGCGCTGGATGCGGGGCAGGGCGGGTGTGACGGCGTGGCGTTTGCGGTGCGCGCAGGCCAAGAGGCCGAGGTCATGGCCTATTTGCGAGCGCGCGAATTGGTCACATCGGCCTATCTGGAGCGCGAAATTCCGCTGGAGTTGGCAGATGGCCGGCGCGTGCAGGGGATAACCTATGTGATCGACCGCCATCACGATCAATATTGCGGGGCGCTCACGTTGGAAGAACAGGCGCGTATCATCGCCCAAGCCACCGGTGGGCGCGGTCCAAACAGCGACTATTTGTTTAATACTGCGGCACATTTGCACGAATTGGGTATTCCCGACACGATGTTGGATGCGCTTGCGGCACTCGTGCGTGAATTGACGTGTTAACGCTTGGCGAAGCGCGCAGGCATCGCTAGTCTGCGTGCAAACAGGCAAAGGGGCAGGGGATGCACGAACCAGTGCGGCTAAACCCGCAATTTTCACAACCCGTGCGTCAGGTTCTCCTGATGCTGTTGGTTTTGGCGCTGGTGGGAACGGGTGGCTATTTCGCTTATGCCCGTATCTTCCCGATCTTTCTGGCAAATCCCTGGCTGAACGGGGTGATCGTCACGGTCTTCGGTTTTGGTATTCTTGCCTGTTTCTGGCAGGTAGTGCAGCTGGTGAAGGCGGTGAACTGGATCGAAAGCTTCGCCGCCGACCGCCCCGGACGCCCTGAGGTTCGCGCGCCCTCGATGCTGGCGCCCCTCGCCTCGCTGCTTGGCTCGCGTGAGGCGCGCCGCGCGGTGTCGTCCAGTTCCGGGCGTTCGATTCTGGAATCGGTGGCCACGCGGATCGACGAGGCGCGTGACATCACGCGCTATATCACGTCATTGCTGATTTTCCTCGGACTTCTGGGGACGTTTTACGGTCTGGCGACGACCGTGCCCGCCGTTGTGGAAACCATCCGCGCATTGGCCCCCAAAGAGGGCGAAAGCGCGATGGGCGTGTTTGACAACCTCATGACGGGGCTTGAGGCGCAGCTTGGCGGCATGGGCACGGCGTTTTCCTCGTCGCTCTTGGGTCTTGCGGGCTCGCTGGTGGTGGGGCTGCTGGAGCTGTTCGCCAATCACGGCCAGAACCGGTTTTACCGCGAGCTGGAGGAATGGATTTCCTCGATCACGCGGCTGTCCTTCACGGCGCTTGAGGGAGGCGACGGCGAAAGCTCGATGGTGGCGGGCATTCTGGATCACATGTCCGAGCAGATGGAGCAAATCCAGACGCTGTTCGTGCGATCCGATGCCGGACGAGTGCAGACCGAAGCGCGCATCGCCCATCTTTCCAACGCGCTCTACGACCTGTCTGAACGTATGGGCGGGGAAATTGAAGCCCGCGCCGTTCAGGCCCGCTCGTTGCAGCAAATGGCCGATGGGCAAGAGCGGCTGATCGGCGCGCTCGACACGCTGTCCGCGCGTACGGCCGAAGGCGCGCCCGAGGCGGAGGCAATGGCCGAAACCCGGATGCGCCTGCGTTCGATTGATCAGCAGATGATGCGGATGCTTGAAGAAATCTCGGCGGGGCGGCAGGAAAGCATGGCCGAGCTGCGCCACGATTTCGCAGGCCTTACGCGCGCCATTCTGGGCTATAAACCCCCGCGCGAGGATTAATCCATGGCCTTGGCGCGGCGCAATAACAACCGCTTTTCGGGCAATATCTGGCCTGGTTTCGTCGATGCAATGACGGCGCTGTTGTTGGTGCTTATGTTCGTGCTGTCGATCTTTATGATCGTGCAATCGGTGCTACGCGACACGCTGAGCACCAAAGAGGGTGAGTTGGTTGCGCTCAATGAGCAGGTCAGCAATCTGGCGCGCGCGCTGTCGCTGCAACAGACCCGCACGCAGCGCCTGACGGGCGAGTTGGAGGATGCGCGCGACAAAGCTGATCAGCAAAACTCGCTGATCGCGACGCTGACGACGCAACTTTCGGATCGTCAGGCCGCGCTGGACGCGGCGGGTCAGAAAATTACTGAATTCGAGGCGCGCGTGGCGCAGTTGATTGGCGCGCGCGATGCGGCGCAAAGCGATGCAGCTGCCAAGGCCGATGAGATTCGCCTCAGCAAGCAAACCATCGCAGATTTGCGCACCAAGTTGACGCAATCGGGCGATGCTATAGCGGCGATGACGCTGCAACTGGAAGAGGCACGCAAGAAGGCGGAAGACACGTTGACCCTGCTGGCCGCCGCACAGACTGCCAAGAAAGACATCGAGGCGCAGCTCAACCAACAGCTTAGCGAGGCGGAAAAACAAGCCGCGCTAAAAGCCACAGCGCAAAAGGCGTTGCAGGAGCAGACGCAGATTTCTGATGATGCCGCCAAGAAAGTGGCGCTGCTCAATCAGCAGGTTGCGGCCCTCAGCACGCAATTGGCACAGCTTCAGTCTGTGCTGGATGAGGCACAGCAGAAAGACGCGGCCTCTAAGGTACAGCTGGAAAATCTGGGTCAGCAGTTAAACGCAGCCCTCGCGCGCGCCGCATCCGAGCAAAAGAAACGCGCCGATCTTGAAGAGGCCGCGCGCAAAAAGGCCGAGGCCGAGGCGAAGGATCTGCAAAACTATCGTTCGGAGTTTTTCGGTAAGTTGTCACAACTGCTCAAGGGGCGCTCGGGCGTGAAGGTCGAGGGCGACCGGTTCGTGTTCTCCTCCGAGGTGCTGTTCCCCGCAGGCTCGGCGACGCTGTCAGATGCGGGCAAGGCGCAGATCAAACAGGTGACGGGGCTGCTGGATCAGCTGCGTGCGGAAATTCCCGGCGATATCCCGTGGATCATTCGCGTCGATGGGCACACCGATGACACGCCGCTGTCTGGCACGGGCCAGTTCAAGGATAACTGGGAGCTCAGTCAGGCCCGCGCTTTGTCGGTGGTGAAATATATGGTGGGCAGTCTTGGTTTTCCGCCCCAACGTCTTGCCGCTGCTGGCTTTGCCGAGTTTGACCCCGTTGCGACCGGCGACACGCCCGAGGCGCGCGCTCAAAACCGTCGCATTGAGTTGAAGTTGACAGAGCGCTGAGGGGCGCGTGGGACGGCGACGGCCCCCGTTATCTTTGATCAGCAAAAATGATCGCGACGGCAAAGCACGCAGCTCGGGATTTCCAAGCGTGCGTGCATAGGCTAAGCAGCGAGGATAAACACCAAATGCGAGGCCCTATGTCCGTCTCTATGCTCTCTACCTTCGTTAAACCGATGCATCCCGAGGGACGCAAGTTCGTTGCGATCTTTGCGGGGATCACGCTGGTTCTCTTCTTGCTATGGGAGCCGCTGGGCTGGATCGGCGTCGGGCTGACGGTGTGGTGTTATTATTTCTTTCGCGATCCTGATCGGGTGACGCCCACGCGTGAGGGGCTGATGGTCTCGCCTGCGGACGGCGTCGTCTCGTTGCTGGAACCCGCCGTACCGCCCAGCGAACTGGGTCTGGGCGATCAGCCGATGATGCGGATCTCGGTGTTCATGTCGGTGTTCAACTGCCATGTGAACCGGCTGCCAGCGGCGGGGCGGATATCGAAAGTCGCGTATCGCCCCGGTAAATTCTTTAACGCTGCGCTGGACAAGGCGAGTTCGGATAACGAGCGCAACGGGTTGGCTGTAACGCTACCGGATGGGCGCCAATACGGTGTGGTGCAAATTGCGGGTCTCGTGGCGCGACGTATCCTGTGCTGGTCCAAAGAGGGCCAAAGCCTGATGAGCGGCGAGCGTTTTGGCTTGATCCGCTTTGGCTCGCGTCTGGATATCTATCTGCCCGAGGGCGTGACGCCGTTGGTGTGCATCGGTCAAACGATGTGTGCAGGCGAAACCGTGATCGCCGATCTCGACGGCACGGAACCGCAGCGCCAAGGCGGCGTTCGCTAAGCAACAGGGCAGGGGAACGCATAATGGAACTGCATGAAAAAGACCGGATGCCGTTTTTGCAGCTTGTGCCCAATCTGGTCACGATCGCGGGGATGGGACTTGGTCTGACCGCGATTCGCTTTACGATGGATGATCGGTTCGAATTCGCGGTGGTGCTAATCCTGCTTGCTGGGCTGATTGATGGCTTGGACGGGCTTATTGCGCGGCGCCTGCATGCGACCTCTGATTTCGGCGCTGAACTCGACAGCCTGTCCGATTTCTTGTGCTTCGGGGTGGCGCCCGGTTTGCTGGTCTATCGCTTTGCCTTGGGAGAGACCCACGCGTTTGGCTGGATTTTCGTGCTGATCTATGCCGGCGCGGCCTGTTTGCGCCTTGCGCGGTTTAACGTGATGCGCGCTGAACCAGATTCGATGCGCCATTTCACGGGGGTGCCTGCGCCTGCGGGGGCGGGGCTGGCGCTATTGCCGATGTTTGTCACCTTCGCCGATCTCGGGGACGCCCGTGCAGTACCGGTTCTGGTAGCGATCTGGCTGGGGTTGGTGGGCACGCTGATGATCTCGCGTATCAAGACGTTTTCGCCCAAAGCCTTGCGTATCCCGCGCGGGGCTGTCGGATTTGCCCTGATCGGTACGGTGATTGCGGTGGGTATGGTGTTCACCAAGATCTGGTTGCTGATGGTGATCATCGTTGTGATCTATGTCGTGCTGTTGATGCCCGCGATCTGGCGCGCACGCGGAATGATTCTGCGCAGCTAAGGGGGCCCGAGTCGCCGTTGGTCGCCATGAG
>JAFGWK010000245.1 GCA_016937195.1 Paracoccaceae bacterium
AACACAAAGCCCAGATAGCGTGCGCCCGCCGCCACCGCTGCGTGAATATCATCCGCCCTGCGCAAACCGCAGATTTTCACGCGCACCGCTCCGGGTGTGCCGCGATCAATGGCAACTGTGGTCATGGCTTAACGCGCAGGCGTTTCGAGCAGCGCCAGAACGTCATCCTTGGGGCCGTCCTTTTCGTGGCGCAGCGTTTTGACCTCGGCCTCAAGCTTGTTGGCCTTGCGCGTAGCTCGGCTGGCAGTGCGGCGCAGGCGCGCCTCACGAATCCATTCCCAGACAAAACCGATGAGCAGGCCCAAAATCACCCCGGCGAAAATCACCAAGAACTGCGGCAGTTGTACGCTCCAGCTATAGCCAAGGAACGACCCAGCCTCAGCGGGCAGCAGCCGCAACGTGACAAGATCACGATTGGCGAGCGCCAGAGCGATCAAGACAATGGCCAATAGGCCAAGAAACAGCAGCCGAAGCGCACGCATCATGGTGAATTAGTCCTCTTTTCCGTTCAACCGGTCGCGCAACAGCTTGCCGGTCTTAAAGAAAGGAACGTGTTTTTCATCCACCTCGACGGCCTCGCCGGTGCGGGGATTGCGCCCAACGCGTGCATCACGTTGTTTGACCGAAAACGCGCCAAAGCCGCGCAGCTCAACCCGATCACCAGCCGCCAGCGCCTCGGTGATCTCGTCGAAAATCGTATTCACGATCTTCTCGACATCCCGCTGAAAAAGATGCGGGTTATCCTCAGAAATCTTCGTGATCAACTCAGATCGGATCATCGTCATTCCCCCCAAGGGTTGCGCCGGGTTAAACCCCCGGATCGTCGAAGCTATTTGGATCACTATAGGATCAAAGTGAAGCGCGCGGAACACCAAAGGCTTGAGATTTCGGTGCGTTTAATAGCTGTTACGCCCCTCAAAAGCGGATTTTTGCTTTTGCAAATGCAGAAAACGCCGCGCCGGTCGGGGGAATTCACGCATGCAAAACGCGAATCCCGAATCGCTTGGAACGCAAAAGGCCCCGCCAAACCGGCGGGGCCCATGTGTGACAGGACGGACCTGTCAGATCGTTTTACTGGTCGCCTTTAAGAGCAGCACCCAGGATATCGCCCAGCGATGCACCCGAGTCCGACGAGCCGTACTGTTCCACGGCGTCTTTCTCTTCTGCGATCTCGCGCGCTTTGATCGACACGCCCAGCTTGCGGGTTTTGGAATCCACAGCCGTGACGCGCACGTCGACCTTGTCGCCCACGCCGAAACGCTCGGGGCGCTGATCGGCACGGTCGCGCGCCAGATCGGAGCGGCGGATAAACGACTTCATGCCGTTATAGTCCACTTCGATCCCGCCATCTTCAATCGCGGTGACTTCGACGGTGATGATCGTGCCACGTTTCACGCCGTCAACGGCATCAGAGAACGTGTCGGCATCCAGCGCCTTGACCGACAGCGAGATACGCTCTTTGTCGGTGTCCACTTCGGTGACAGCGGCCTTGACCATGTCGCCCTTGCGATACGACTGGATGGCCTCTTCGCCGCGCTGATCCCAGCTCAGATCGGAGAGGTGAACCATGCCGTCGATGTCGTTGTCGAGACCAACGAACAGACCGAATTCGGTGATGTTCTTGACTTCGCCTTCGATGACGGTGCCCACCGGATGGGTTTCGGCAAAGACTTCCCACGGGTTGCGCATGGTCTGCTTGAGACCAAGGCTGACGCGGCGCTTGGCGGTGTCGATTTCCAGCACCATGACCTCAACCTCTTGCGAGGTCGAAACGATCTTGCCGGGATGGACGTTTTTCTTCGTCCACGACATTTCCGAAACGTGCACCAGACCTTCGACGCCCGGCTCCAGCTCAACAAATGCACCGTAATCGGTGATGTTGGTCACGCGGCCGGTGTGAACCGACTCAAGCGGGAATTTCGACTCAACGGCATCCCACGGATCGGACTGAAGCTGTTTCATGCCCAGACTGATACGATGGGTTTCTTTGTTGATCTTGACGACCTGAACCTTGACCGTCTCGCCGATCGCAAGGATCTCGGACGGGTGGTTCACACGGCGCCAAGCCATGTCGGTGACGTGCAGCAGGCCGTCCACACCGCCGAGATCGACGAATGCGCCGTATTCGGTGATGTTCTTGACGACGCCTTCGACTTCCTGGCCCTCGGTGAGGTTCGCGATGACCTCGGCGCGCTGTTCGGCGCGGCTTTCTTCAAGGATAGCACGGCGCGACACGACGATATTGCCGCGGCGACGGTCCATTTTCAGGATTTGGAAAGGCTGCTTGAGACCCATCAGCGGGCCTGCATCGCGCACGGGGCGCACATCGACTTGCGAGCCGGGCAGGAACGCAACAGCGCCGCCCAGATCGACGGTGAAGCCGCCTTTGACACGACCAAAGATAGCGCCTTCGACGCGGTCTTCTTTCGCATAGGCTTCTTCAAGACGATCCCAAGCTTCTTCGCGGCGTGCTTTCTCGCGCGAAATAACTGCCTCGCCACGCACGTTCTCGACGCGGTCAAGGAATACCTCGACTTCGTCACCAACGGCGATTTTGGGCGCTTCGCCGGGATCGGCGAATTCTTTAAGGTCAACGCGGCCTTCCATTTTGTAGCCGACGTCGATGATGGCTTGACCGGCCTCGATGGCGATCACTTTGCCTTTGACGACCGAACCCTCTTGGGGGGTGTCAATCTCGAGGCTCTCATTCAAGAGGGCTTCGAATTCTTCCATGGTTGCTTTAGCGCACATGCGGTTTTAGTTTCCTTTTCATAGTCGGTTTACTGGCCATGCGGTTGGCTCCGCCGGTCTTTCATTGAATATGCCGATCCGGGCCATGGCAGTGCCAGACCCTTTCAGACCGCGCCGATATAGGTGGGATTCGCCGCTACGGCAAGCTTTCTTTGGGCTATGCGCGCCGCTTGATCGGCCATCAGCCCTCAGCGCGCGCTGCTATGGGGCTGAAATACGGGCCAGATAGTCGGCTTCACTTTCCTGAGGCGAACGGGCCATCGGCAAGATCGAGCCGAACTGCATCGCGCAATGGGCCGCGCGCACCAACCCGTCCCAAACCTGCGTCACGCGCTCCGGCGGCAGGATCGGGCGCGCACCGTCCAGATCGCGCGCGATCCCTAATTCCGCATCAATGAAATGATCATAGCCCATCGACCAATTTTCAAACGGCGAGGCCGCTGGCGCCGGGGCGCGCAGCAACAGATCCAGATCGTCATGGCGTGGATCCTCGGCCAACCGCCGATAAAGTTCGTCCACAGCATCCGCCGGGCCATGTAGCGCCTGAACAAACTGATCCCCTGTGCGCCACAGATAGCCTGTAATTCCGACCTCCGCATTGTTCTGCAACGCGCTGCGCAGTATGCCACGATCACTATCGTCGAAATCGGCATAAACTGGAACGGAACGATAGAGGAGGTTTAGAAAAGCCACGGCAGTCATCTCTCACAAGGGTTTCGGTTCCGCTTCTGACATGAAGAGTGCGCTCTGCGCTAAAGCATATGACATAGCGCGCAAGATTTCCGCCTCTCCATATCGCCCCTGCCCTACATTGAGCGCGACAGTGCCGCCTCAATCGGATCAGTCACTTTGCTCGAAAGCGGCGCGGCACCCGCCCGAAAGGTTTCAATCACCTCGCCATCGCGCCCCAAAAGCACCTTGTTGAAATTCCAGTTCGGCTCAAAACCACGCTCGGCGCGCAACCAAGCGTAGAACGGATGGGCCTGCGCGCCCTTCACCTTGGTAATCTGCGCCATCGGCAATTCCGCCCCAAAGGTCATTGCGCAATACCGCTTGGCCGCCTCGCCCGTCGAAAGCTCCTGTTTGAAGTCGTTTGACGGCACCGTCAGCACCACTAAACCCTTGTCGCCATAACGATCCGCCAAGGTCTGCAATTCGCTGAACTGTCCAGCATACCCACATTTTGAGGCCGTATTGACCACCAAAACAACCTTGCCTTTGTAATCGGTCAAATTGATCTGCCCCCCCTCAACCAGATCAAAACCCACATTGGGCGGCACGGCGGGGCTGGCAACAGCAAGCCCCATCATCAAGGCAAAAGCACTGAGGGTGGTAGCGAGGCGGGCGATCATTATTGAGATATCCTTACAAAACCACGTAAAGTGAAAACGCGCGAAATCGCGGATTGGATCACTATTTTGTGAAGATACATCCAAAATAAGCCGTTTGCTAATCACAAATGCGGCTGACTTGGCGGTAACGAGGCACCGGGAAACCTGCAATATCCATGGGATCGCGTGCCTTCACCCCCGGCATCGGAGCATCTGGCGTCACGCTCACGCTTTCAGGATCAAGCGCGAGGCGCTGGCAAATCCCAAGGCTGCTTTGCGCTATCGTGCCCAGTTTACGCAAATCTAGCAAATGCCCGCCCTTGCGCGCATAGCCGGTGACGCCAAATTCCAGTGGTGGGTCGAGTACGAAACGCTGCGTCTGCGCCCCGAACAGCCCCGCGCGACCCTGCCAATCTGCCCCATGCCCGCTTGCGATCTGCAATTCGAACCGGCCTGGCGGCACCAGCAGACGAAAGAACGCCCCGCCTTGCGCATAGGCCCCGATCACGTCGCGCCCGCTCGCCACATCGCGCAACACAACGTAATAATCGCGCCCCTCTGCGGTCTTGATCTGCAAGGGGAGCGTGCGCGGAAGCGCGGTGTCAGACCACAGCAACCCCTGCGGGCGCGATTGCGCCAAGGCGGGGCTGGCAAGCAAAAGACAAAGGCAAAGCAAACGGATCATGCCCCTGATATGGGGGCGCGAGGGGCAAACGCCAAGCTGCGGCCAATCAGCCCAGACGCGCTTTGATCAGATCACAGGCAGCCGCCACCGCTGCCTCAATGCTCATATCCGTTGTATCCAGCACCACCGCATCGCCAGCGGGGCGCAACGGCGCATCAGCGCGCCCGATGTCGCGCGCATCGCGCTCGCGCACGTCGGCCAGCACCGCGCGCTCATCGCCGCCCAGTTCCAGCCAACGGCGATGCGCGCGCATCTCGGGGCTGGCGGTGACGAACAGTTTCACCTCGGCCTGCGGGCAAATCACCGTGCCAATATCGCGCCCATCCAGCACCGCGCCGCCCTCACGACAGGCAAAGTCGCGCTGAAACTGCACCAAAGCGGCGCGCACCTCTGGGATCGCCGCCACTTTCGAGGCGGCCTGCCCCGCCGCCCCCGTGCGCAAATCATCGCGCGCCAAATCCGCCGAGCAGAGCGTTTTTGCCGCCACCACAGGATCGCCGCCCTTCACCCCAACCGCACGATACAGAGCCCCCGTATCCAAATGGGCAAAGCCGAACCGCTCAGCCACAGCACGGCTGATCGTGCCTTTGCCCGCAGCAGCAGGCCCATCAATGGCAACGGTGAAACGCATGATCGAACCTTTCCTCTCTCTGCATAGGTGGGAGCCTCCGGCGGGAGTATTTAGGGCCAAATGAAAAGGGGGGCTTTCATTTGGCCCTAAATACTCCCCGCGGAGCGTCCTGTCCTATCAAGTCTCGCGCGTGATGGTTGCCCCGAGGCGCGCCATCAAACCCTCGAAAATAGGGAAAGACGTGGCGATGGGGGTGCCGTCATCCACCGAGACCGGGGCCTGCGCCGCCATCCCCAGCACCAGAAAGCTCATCGCGATTCGGTGATCGAGATGGCTGGCGCAGGTCGCGCCCCCCGGCACGCCCCCCGGCCCCAGGCCATGCACGATCAACGTGTCTTCGTCTTCCTCAACGCGCACGCCGCAGGCCTCAAGGCCCCGCGCCATCGCATCAATCCGGTCGCTTTCCTTGACGCGCAACTCATGCACGCCGGGCATGCGCGTGACGCCTGTGGCGCAAGCTGCGACGACCGAGAGTACGGGATATTCGTCGATTTGGGCCGAGGCACGCGCGGCGGGCACGTCGATGCCATGCAGCTCGCTATAGCGCACGCGCAGATCGGCCACCGGCTCACCGCCCTCTTCGCGCGGGTTGAGGAACTCTATATCTGCGCCCATCTCTTTGAGTGTGATGAACAGCCCGTTGCGCGTGGGGTTCTGGCTGACGCCGGGTACAAGAATATCCGAGCCCGGCACGATCAGCGCCGCGCACACCGGAAACGCCGCCGAGCTTGGGTCGCGCGGCACCGCGACCTCTTGGGCCACCAGTTCTGGCTGTCCTTGCAGAGTGATCACCTGGCCCTCGTCGGTTTGCTCGACCGTGATATCGGCCCCAAAGCCGCGCAGCATGCGTTCGGTGTGATCACGCGTTGGGATTTTCTCGATCACCACAGTCTGGCCTGGCGCGTTCAGCCCCGCCAGCAGCACTGCCGATTTGACCTGCGCCGAGGCCATCGGCGGCGTGTAGCGCACCGGCACCGGATCATGCGCGCCCACCACCGTCATTGGCAAGCGCCCCCCCGCACGACCATAGCTTTGCGCACCAAACAGCGCGATCGGATCGGTGATGCGCCCCATCGGACGCTTGCGCAGGCTGGCATCGCCGGTGAAGGTCGCGGTGATGGCAGAGGTGGCCATGCAGCCCATGATCAGGCGCACGCCGGTGCCCGAATTGCCGCAATCAATCACTTGCTCGGGCTCGGCAAACCCGCCAACGCCAACGCCATGCACCGACCATGCGCCGGGGCCGTGTTGTGTCACCTCGGCCCCAAAAGCGCGCATCGCGCGGGCAGTATCGAGAACATCCTCGCCTTCCAGCAGCCCGGTGATCTTGGTCTCGCCCACGCTGAGCGCGCCAAAGATCAGTGCACGGTGACTGATGGATTTGTCGCCCGGCACCTGCGCCGTGCCCTGCAAGGGCGCGGATTTGCGCGCGGACATCTTGATCGGATCGCCGTGGCCGGACATCGCTCTCTCCCACAATTTGCGCATCTTGTTAGCGCGAAGGCGCGTCGCTCGAAAGCCCTCAAACCCGCCGGTAAGTCAGGTAATGCGGCTTGCGCCCCTCGCGCAGCGCTTTTTGTTCATAACGCGTCGACAGCCAGTCATCCCAAGCCGTGTCCCAATCGCCCGAAACGGGCTGAGGATCCTCAAAATCAAACGCGGCAGGCACAGAAAATTGCGGCGCGAATCCGGCTTTTGGAATTTCCTCGACGGCCTGACGGACGTAGTCGGGAATATCCGTCGCCACGCGGAACTCGGCGCCCGGTTTGAGCGCGCGGTGCAGCGGCTCCAGATGTTCCTGCGTCACGAACCGGCGGCGATGATGTTTCGATTTCGGCCAAGGATCGGGATAGAGCAAAAA
>JAFGWK010000246.1 GCA_016937195.1 Paracoccaceae bacterium
GCCGCGTCGTAAGTGGCTTCGTTCACACCATAGACGATATTGGCGGTCGCCCCGTCCTTGACCGGGGCGGATACCACGACCTTCTTGGCGCCAGCCGCGAAATACGGGGCCAAGGCAGCCTCGGACTTGAACACGCCGGTGCAATCAATGACCACATCGACCCCCGCGAGCGGCAGATCCTCGATCCGTTTGGTGCCGATAAAAGGCAGCCGTGTGCCATCAATCGAGACGCTATCGTCGTCATGAGAAAATGCGCCATCCCAGCGGCCATGCACGCTGTCAAATTCCAACAGATGCGCGTGCATTTCTGGATCGCCCACCGCATCGTTGATCCAGGCAATCTTGGCACCGCGCGCAAGCAACGGTTTCAGCGCAAGTTTGCCGATCCGGCCAAGACCGTTCAAAGCATATGTCGTCATGGGATATATCCTTTAGCTGCGCCCGATAGTGTCGACGGCGGATTGCAAAGCGATGCGATCAAGCGCGTCCAGCGGCAAGGCAGTGAACGCCTCAATCCGGCGGCGCATCGCACCATAGGTCTGCTGAAAGGCAAGCGCTTTTTCAGCGCTCGTGCCCTCAACCTTTACCGGGTCGGGCAGGCCCCAATGACCGCTGATCGGCTGACCGGGCCAAGGCGGGCATTCCTCATTCGCGGCCAGATCGCAGACGGTAAAGACGAAGTCGAACTTGGGGGCGTCAGCGCCTTGGAACTCACTAAGAGTCTTTGCGCGCAGCGGCGTCACATCATGGTCCTTGTCGCGCAGCACCTGCACCGCAAACGGGTTGAGTTCGGACTGCGGGTTCGTACCTGCCGAATGCGCGACAAAGCGGTCCCCCGCACTCTCGCGCAGGATGGTTTCGGCCATGATCGAGCGGGCCGAATTGCCAGTGCAGATGAACAGCACATTGAATTTGCGGTCTGCCATATTTGAGGCTCCGTTGAGGTCGGGGGTTGGATCGTGGGTGCAGATTTCCGGGCGACCACGACAGCAATCGAGCAGGATATAGTCGAAGGTCACGCGGACCTGCGCCATATCGACCGTGTAGAGCAGCGAGGTCCCCACCCGCATCTGCGAGATCAGCCCGACCTGCATCAGCGTGCCAAGGTAGGTCGACAGCGTGCTGGCCTTAACGCCCAGCACCTGCGCGATTTCCCCCGCAGGCATACGGTCGGGATAGCGGCGCATTAACAACCGAAACAGGGCCAAGCGGTGCGGGTGGCCAAGGGCGGTCAGACGATCTGGTATCTCTTTTTCCATATTTCATGGATATACAAAATATGAGGTAGCGAACAGTGAAGATTTTGTAACAGCACGAAGACAGAGCATCGAGATTCATCTTCTGGAAAGGATGTCGGAAGAAACCCGTCTTTCGGAAGACCTTCCTTAAGAACTCAGGCGCTAACATCGCTAAGACGTTCACGCTGGCGCGGCGCCAGTTCTTGTCTTGGGGTGAAAGACGCATGGCCAAGGGCAAACATTCGCACGAAATAATAGATGCGTTCAAAGAAAGCTTTTGGGCGCTTGTCGGCGTGGCTTTGTTCAGCGCGACGATCAACTTCCTAATGCTCACCGGCCCGCTGTTTATGTTGCAGGTCTATGACCGGGTGCTTGGCAGCCGCTCGACCAGCACGCTGATCGTGCTGTTTGGCATGGTTGTCTTTGTCTTTATCACGATGGGAATACTGGATTTTTCACGAGGCCGGGTGCTGGCACGCATTGGTGCACATTTGCATGACCGCCTGGATTCACGGGTATTTCGCGCCGTCTTGCGTCAAGCGGAATTTCCCGCTGCGCGCGCCAGACCAAGCTCTGCGCAACGCGATCTCGCGCAGATCCAAGGGCTGTTTTCTTCATCGGCGTTCAGCGCAGTTTTCGACCTTCCCTGGACGCCAATCTATTTGAGCGTGTTGTTTCTGTTTCACCCGCTCATGGGCTGGTTTGCCTTAGCCAGCACCGTTTTGATTCTGACTTTGGCAGTCGCAAACCAAGTGCTGACCAAACACAGCCAAAACGAAGCACTGCTCGCCATGGATGAGGCCGAGATGCGCACCGCTTCCATGCGAAAAGAGATCGAGACCTTGCTGGGTTTAGGGATGCGCCAGAATATGATGCGGCGTCGCACTACCGCCAATGAACGCGCACTCGAGGCGCGCATCCATGCCTCCGATCGTGGGGGCGGCATCACGGCGCTAACCAAGGCATTTCGCATCTTGCTGCAATCCACGATGTTGGCACTGGGCGCGTGGCTCGTTTTGCAAAATGCGCTGTCGGCGGGGGCGATGATAGCAGGGTCTATCTTACTGGGGCGCTCGCTCGGGCCGGTTGAACAGACCGTAGCGCAATGGCCGCAAATTCAGCGGGCGTGGAATGCGTATCGGTCTTTAACCGCATTGCTTACAGCGTTGCCCGAACGACAAAAACCGATGGATCTGCCATCCCCCCAAGCCCGCATCGCGCTGAACAATCTCGTCATGGTGCCACCCGGTGGGCGCGTCCCGACATTACAAGGCATCCGGCTCACGGCACAAGCTGGCGATGCAATCGCCGTGATCGGCCCTTCGGCATCCGGGAAATCGACGCTCGCAAGGGCGCTTGTGGGACTTTGGTCCCCGGCGCAGGGCGATATCCGGCTGGATGGGGCGGAATTGAAACAGTACGACCCCGATCAGCTTGGGGCATACCTTGGATATCTGCCGCAAGACATCATTCTTTTCGACGGGACAATCGCAGAGAACATCGCGCGATTTTCGAACCAATCCGACCCGCAAGCCATCGTAGCCGCGGCACAAACTGCGGCGGCCCACGATCTGATTTTGGGACTGCCCGATGGTTATGACACCCGCGTCACCGATGGCGGCAAGGAACTCTCGGGCGGACAGCGCCAACGCATCGGGTTGGCGCGTGCCTTTTATGGCGATCCCATCATGCTGGTTCTGGATGAGCCAAATTCCGCGTTGGACGATGAAGGGATCAGCGCCCTCAACCAAGCTATCGCAACTGCGCGACAATTGGGAAAAATCACCTTTGTTATGTCACATCGCCGCTCTGCATTGGCGCATTGCAATCTGGTTTTGATGATTGATGACGGCCATATGCGTGCCTTCGGACCACGCGATGAGGTGCTTGTGAAGCTGATGAACGCCGCCCGCCCTGTCGTTGAGGCACAAAAGAGGGCGCAAGCATGACACGCCGCTGGTCTCCCGCAAATTTTCTAATGCTCGGAATTCTGACCTGGACGATTGGACTTGGTGGGTCGCTTTGGTGGGCGATCGTCACAGACATTAACGGCGCAGTTATCACCACCGGGCGCATCGCCTTAGAGGCGCATACCCAAATTCTGCAGCATCCTGACGGTGGGCTGGTCGACGAAATCAACGTGCAAGCCGGCGATCACGTTGAGGCGGGCGCGCCCTTGATCCGCCTTGATGGCACAGAGCTAGAGGCCCAGCGTGCCTTGCTCCGCAATGACCTTTACAGCACGCTGGCCCAGATTGATCTACGGCGTGCCGAGCTGAACGACCATTCGAGCTTAATCTATCAACCCGAACTGATGAAAGTCGCAGATGAAGGCCGGTTTGTTTCTCGCCTTCTCAAGACAGAACGCAACCAATTGGCGATACGGCGGGAAACACTGGAAAAGACGCGGGCGCAATGGCGCGAACGCAAAATCCAGACCGAGGCGCTTATCGACGGATACACCCACCAACTTGAA
>JAFGWK010000247.1 GCA_016937195.1 Paracoccaceae bacterium
GCCTTTCAGGTGCATGAAACGGCGGGGGCCTTCGCCTCTATCGGGATGGGCATGAATGCGGTGCTGACGGCGTTTCTCGCCCCCGTGATCCTGAGCCTGTTTTAGTAATCGCGCGGCGGGCGGGGTTTATAGACCGGGAGGCTCCAACCAAAGCGCAGCGAACCCGCACGCAGAAGCAACGTCACGGCGGCGCATATCAGCAAAGCTGTGAAGCGATCCAGCCCGGCGGCAGAGGCAATCAGCGCACCTGCCGCCCCCGCAAAGGCGCAGCTAAGGTAAAGTTCGCCCTGTTTAAGCAGCAGCGGCACCTCGTTGCACACCACATCGCGCATCAGACCGCCAAACGAGCCCGTTACAACGCCCATGATCAGCACAATGACCGGACCGTGGCCCAGCTTCATCGTGATCGCCACGCCCGCTGGGACCGCTACGGCCAAGGCGCAGGCATCCAGCCATAGCAGCGCGCGATAGCGGCTTTCCAGCAGATGCGCGGTGAAAAACACCACAATCGCCGCTAAAGCCGCAATGACGACATACGTCGGATCTGCGACCCAAAACACCTGATCGCGCCCCAACAGCAGGTCGCGCAAAGTGCCACCGCCTACAGCCGTCAGTGCCGCGATAAAGATAAAGCCTACCAGATCAAGTTGCTGGCGCGAGGCCACCAGCGCACCCGTCAGCGCAAACACCAGAACCGAGGCATAATCGAGCACTGCCCCGATGGGCAATTCATTTAGCCACACGGGCAGCGCGGCCATCAAGTTTTGCCCGGCTTGAACGGCGCCATACCTTCACGGGCCAGCTCATCGGCCTGCTCGTTCTCGGCATGGCCCGCATGGCCCTTGATCCATTTCCACGTCACCTGATGGCGCGCCTGTGCTGCATCAAGGCGTTGCCACAGATCGACATTTTTCACCGGCTTCTTGTTTGCGGTTTTCCAGCCATTGCGTTTCCAGCCATGAATCCAACCCGTGACGCCATTTTTCACATAGGCCGAGTCGGTGGTGATGGTGATTTCCGAATCCCGCGTCAGCGCCTCAAGCGCGTTGATCGCGGCCAGCAATTCCATGCGGTTGTTGGTGGTATCGGCCTCTCCGCCCTTAAGCGTGCGCTCTTTAACGATCCGCGCGCCATCCATCGCGCGCATCACGACGCCCCAGCCACCGGGGCCGGGATTGCCCGAGCACGCGCCATCCGTCCATGCCAAGATCTCAGCCATCAAGCCCCACATAGTCTTCAAGCGCTGCAATCCGGTCGAGCCACGCGCGCAGCGCCGGGAACGGCGACAGGTCGAACCCGCCGCGTGTCTCAGCAGTATGCGTGTAGGCATAAAGGCCGATATCGGCGAGGCTGATCGCATCGCCCACCAGCCAGTTTCGGCCCTTCAGCGCATCCTCCATCACCTGCAACAGCGCAGTGCCGCGTTCCAGCAGGTCTGCCAAGCGCTGCGGCGTGGCCTCGGGTTTGCGATGGGCATAGCTCAGCAGGGCGGCGCGCACGGCGATCACGCCCTCATGCTGGTTCTGCTCCCAGAACATCCAGGACAACATCTGCGCGCGGGCAAACGCATCTTGAGGCACGAAATCCGTCCCCTCACCCAGCCAGCACAGGATCGCATTGGATTCCGCCAGCACCCGACCATCGCCCAGATGCAAGGCAGGCGCTTTGCCAAAGGGCAGCGCGCCGCTTTCATGGGCCTGATCAAGCGCCTCGGTCTGATATTCGACATCGACGCGCTCATAATCACGTCCCAGAAGTGCCAGCAACAGCCGCAACTTGTAACTATTGCCCGAGGACGGCATCGAATACAGCTTCATCATTCAGCTCCGGACCAAGGCCACAAGACAGGCTACGACCACAACCGTCAGCCCAAGACGCAGTTTCATCCACCAACCCGGCGCAAGCCCGCTGCGCGCAAAGACATAATCAAGCGGCAACAGCAGAATAAACCCGATCAGCAGCACGAAATTCACCGGCATGCCGAACACGGCGAAGACAATGAAAAACAGGATCGGCGCGATGGACAATGCGTAACCCGCAGACCACTCGCCCTTGGCAGCGAAGCCCCAAAGGCATCCGGCCATAAAGCAATAGATCATCAGACCGTAGGCCAACACCGCAACGCGCGGATCGGTCATCCCCGGCAGCAGCAACGCACCGGTCTGCACCACGAGAACACCCCAGACGAACGGGATCAGTCCGGCGACGCCAAGCACCAGCGCCAGCCCCGGAATGCGCGGCCCCAAGCCCCGCATCACGCGCTCTCGCGCAGCACGCGCGGCACTTTGAATTCGATGTCCTCACGCGCGGTTTCAATCTGATCGACCGTTAGATCATAGCGGTCGCGAAAGGCTACGATCACCTCGTCGATCAGCACTTCGGGCGCGCTCGCCCCAGCCGTCACGCCCACCGCCTTGGCGCCTTCAATCGCGCGCCAATCGATATCGGCGGCGCGCTGCACCAGCTGCGCGTAGCCACAGCCCGCCGCATGCCCGACCTCGACCAGACGGCGCGAATTGGACGAGTTGGGTGCACCGATCACCAGCAACGCATCAATCTGCCCCGCCATCGCCTTGACCGAGGCCTGACGGTTCGTCGTGGCGTAGCAAATATCTTCTTTCGCTGGCCCGACAATCGCAGGGAACCTATCCTGCAACGCCGCAACAATCGCGGCCGTATCATCGACCGACAGGGTGGTTTGCGTGATGAAGGCTAGCTGATCCGGGTCACGTGGCGTGATGTCCGCCACATCCTCGACCGTCTCGACGAGTAGCACCTCGCCCTCGGGAAGCTGCCCCATTGTACCCAGCACCTCGGGGTGGCCAGCATGACCGATCATCACCATCTGATGGCCGTTCTCGGAATGGCGCTCGGCCTCTTTATGAACCTTGCTCACCAGCGGGCAAGTCGCATCGACATAGATCATCTCGCGTCGCTCGGCCTCGGCCGGCACGGATTTTGGCACGCCATGGGCGGAGAAGATCACCGGCCTGTCGGTCGGGCATTCATCTAATTCTTCGACAAAGACCGCGCCCTTGTCGCGCAAGGTATCAACGACGTATTTGTTATGCACGATCTCGTGGCGCACATAGACCGGCGCGCCCCATTTCTCGAGCGCCATCTCGACGATCTTGATCGCGCGATCCACGCCCGCGCAAAATCCACGCGGCGCGGCGAGATAAAGTGTCAGAGAAGGTTTCATCGCGCTCTCCTTGGTCGGTCGTTTCAGACCTAATGCGGGTATTGGAGCAGGTCCAGCGGCGCGTGCCTTAGCGCCAGGTCGGATGAAACCGGCCTGCGGGCGACAGTGTGAAAATATCCACCCCATCCGCCGTGACACCGACCGAATGTTCAAACTGCGCGCTCAAGGATTTGTCCCGCGTTACGGCCGTCCAGTCATCGGCCAGAACCTTAGTTTCCGGGCGGCCCAGATTCACCATTGGCTCGATGGTAAAGATCATGCCCTCTTCCAGCATCGGCCCAGATCCGGCGCGCCCGTAATGCAAAACGTTCGGCGGCGCATGAAACACCTCACCCACCCCATGACCACAGAAGTCGCGCACCACCGACATCCGGTGACCCTCGACGAATTTCTGAATCGCATGGCCAATGTCGCCAAAGGTGTTGCCCGGCTTGACCTGCTCGATCCCGATCATCAGCGCGTCATGGGTGATCTGGATCAGCCGTTCGGCCTTACGCGACAGGGTTCCTGCAACATACATCCGCGAGCTGTCGCCGAACCAGCCATCAAGGATCACGGTAATGTCGATATTGACGATATCGCCATCCTTGAGCCGCTTGTCACTGGGAATGCCGTGACACACAACATGGTTGATCGAGATGCAGCTGGCATGACGATAGCCGCGATAGCCGATCGTGGCCGAAGTCGCCCCCATCTCGCCGACACGCTTTTCGATGAACGCATCCAACTCTGCGGTCGAAACACCCGGTTTCACCAGATCAGCAACCTCGTCCAAAATCTGGGCCGTGACCTGACTGGATGCCCGCATCCCTTCAAAGTCGCTTTGCTCGTAAATGCGAATGCCGTCTTTGGTCACACGGCCGTGGCTATTGTCCAAGGCTCTACTCCTAACGCTTTTGCGCTTTAGATAGTCACAATTACACCGCTTGGCCAGTGCCCGGCCTTTCCCAGATGCCGCCCCCGCCCTATACCAAGACAAAAGGAGGCCAATCCATGCCCAATCCGACCGCTGCAATCCTGATTATCGGTGACGAAATCTTGTCCGGGCGCACCCGCGAGGGCAATGCGCATTTTCTTGCGGGCAAGCTGGTCGAGCAGGGGATCGATTGCCGTGAAATCCGCGTCATACCCGATGATCATGCGGGCATCGTTGATGCCGTGCGCGCGCTTTCCACGTCTCACGATCACCTTTTCACAAGCGGCGGCATCGGCCCGACTCATGATGACATCACCGCCGATGCGGTGGCCGAGGCGATGGGTGTTGGCCTAGATGTGCGCGACGATGCCCGCGCGATTCTTGCCGCGCATTACGCCGCGCGCGAAACCGAGTTCACCGCTGCGCGCCTGCGCATGGCGCGCATTCCCGATGGTGCAACGCTGATCGACAATCCAGTCTCGGCCGCGCCGGGGTTTTCCTGCGGCAATGTGCATGTGATGGCGGGCGTGCCCAATATCTTTCAGGCGATGGTTGCGGGGCTACTGCCGCGCCTCACGGGCGGAGCTCCGGTGATTTCGCGTAACTGGCAGGTGATGGCGGCGGAATCCTCGGTGGCCGATGATCTGCGCGCTATTGCAGGACAGTTCGACGACCTTTCCTTTGGCTCGTATCCCTTTGTCCAAGAGGGGCGCTATGGCACGAACCTCGTGGTGCGCGGACAAGACCCCGCTCAGGTCGAGGCCGGTCTCGCCTCATTGCAAACTGCATTTCCGGAGGGCAAATGAGTCTCGACCCCACCGCCCTAATAGATGCCACCTGGCCCGCCGCCACCACGCAGATCGCAGGTGGATTTTTGATTCGAGAGGGGCGCGGCGGTGGTTCACGGGTGAGTTGCGCCACGCTTATCGCGCCGTTCGATGACGCGGATATAACCGCCGCCGAGGCCGCGCATCGCGCCTTGGGCCAGATCCCGCGCTTCATGATCCGCCCCGAAGACAGCGCACTTGATGCCGCGCTCGAGGCTCGGGGCTATATCGCCTATGACCCGGTTTCCCTGTGGACCGCCCCGATCACACAAATGCAGGGAGAGGTACCCCCTGTCACCGCGTTCGCCCATTGGCCACCGCTGCAAATCGCGCGTGATCTCTGGAGCGAGTTGGAGGTCGGCCCCGAACGTCAGGCAATCATGGAGCAGGTCACGGGCCCGAAGATCTGCATTCTGGGGCGCAAACAAGATCGCGCCGCCGGAGTCGCCTTTGTCGCTCTGCATGAAGGCTGCGCAATGTTGCATGCGCTTGCCGTCGCGCCTTCGTTTCGGCGTAGCGGTTTGGCACGCGCCATGATCCACGAGGGCGCGCGCTGGGCGCTGGCGCAGGGGGCCACCCGGTTCGACATGCTTGTCACCCATGCAAATGATGCCTCAAATGCGCTGGCGCAAAGCCTCGGGATGATGCGACTTGCAGGCTATCACTATCGCCGGGAGAGCGGAAAATGAAAGGCGCGGCTTTCGTCTTGATGTTGACCCTAAGCGGCGCGCCCGCACTGGCCGATCCGTTTAACCTGACCTTGCCCGC
>JAFGWK010000248.1 GCA_016937195.1 Paracoccaceae bacterium
AAGTCGGCAATTTTTTTGTTGCTTCCCATAAATTCCCGTGGCATCCCTTATTCATCGGAAGCGAAAACAAACGAGGCACTAAGACCTCACGGCGAAATGCAGGTTTCATACAGGCTCTCGCTTCACGAAAACAAAGAGATCCGGCGCGCGGGCGAGCAGACATCCCCCCAGGTGGCGCGTGCAGTCGGACATACCCAGAGATGGGACGAGGGCGGCGGATTGAGCAGTGGCAGCAGCTCAATCCGCCGTTTTCACTTAAGGGCCCTCGGGCCGGGGACAGGTAAGGAGCGCGCGTTTTGGCGGGCATGTTCATAGGCGAATACACCTTCAAGGTGGACAGCAAGGGTCGCGTGTCGATTCCCGCCCTGTTTCGTCGTGAGCTTGAAGAAGGTGATCCCCAGCGCCCCAATGTCGACCGCCCCCGTATGGTGATCGTGTTCGGCGCGGACAGCCAGAAAATGCTGCAGGTTTACACTCAAACAGCCTTCGAAGCCTTGGCCGCGGATATCGCCGCGCTGCCGCGTGGCTCGAAAAATCGTGCGATGCTGCAACGTGTCGTGCTGTCGAAATCCCACCCTACCGAAGTTGATCCTGACGGGCGCCTGGTTTTGCCATCCGCGCTGCGTACCAAGATTGCGCTGGAGGGTGAGGCGAAATTTGCCGGGGTCGGCGAGACGTTTGAAATCTGGAAACCCGAAACCTTCGACGCGGTTGATGCGGCTCAGACCGAAGCTTGGGTCGACGAGCAAGGCGACGATTTCGACCCTCTCAGCCTGCTATACGCGGAGTGAGCGATGTCAGACCGGGACGCCCAACCCACCGCGCCCCCCCATGTTCCCGTGCTGTTGCGCGCGCTGCTCAAGGCTGTTGCGCCGGTCTCGGGAACTTGGATGGATGGCACATTCGGCGCCGGGGGCTATACGCGCGGTCTGCTTGAGGCAGGCGCGGATAAGGTGATCGGCGTTGACCGCGACCCGGCTGTGTTTGAGATGGCCGAGGCGTGGCGCGATGACTATGGCGACCGGCTGGAACTGGTCGAAGGCACGTTTTCCGACATGGACCGCTATAGCGAAGTGCCGCTTGACGGGATTGTTCTGGATCTTGGCGTGTCCTCAATGCAGCTAGATCAGGCCGAGCGCGGGTTTTCTTTCATGCGCAATGGCCCGCTGGATATGCGGATGTCGCAAGACGGGCCGACAGCGGCCGATCTGGTCAATAGCGCGGATGAGGCCGAACTGGCCGATATCTTGTTCCAATATGGCGAAGAGCGCGCCTCGCGTCGCATCGCCAAGGCCATCGTCGCTGCGCGCCAAGCCACCCCGTTTGAAACCACTGCGCAGCTTGTGCAAGTGATCGAAGCTTGCCTGCCGCGCCCAAAACCGGGCCAAAGCCATCCCGCCACGCGCAGCTTTCAGGCGATCCGCATCGCGGTGAATGACGAATTCGGCCAGCTCATCGCGGGGCTAGAGGCCGCAGAACGCGCGCTTAAACCCGGCGGGCAACTCGCCGTGGTCAGCTTTCATTCGCTTGAAGATCGGGTGGTCAAACGGTTCATGGCTGCGCGCGCCTCGACGGGCGGGGGCGGCTCGCGCCATGCCCCGATGGGCGACACCCGCATTCCCGCATTCGAAATTACCGTCAAGGGCGACGGCCCTGATGAGGAGGAGCTGGCGATCAACCCACGTGCGCGCTCGGCGCGGCTGCGCGTGGCGCGGCGTACCGATGCGCCCGCCCTGGCCACGGATCGCAGCCAGTTGGGGCTGCCCGGCCTTGTGATCGGATCGAAGAAAGGACGCCGCCGTTGAGACTTCTTGCGTATCTTGCGACTGCTTTCGGGGTCATGGCGCTTGCGTTCTGGGCCTATCACGTCAATTACGATACACAGGACCGCGTTGATACACTGCGCGACCTCAACCGTGAAATTTCTTCCCTTAATGAGGGGCTTACGGTTCTCAACGCCGAATGGGCCTATCTGAACCGGCCCAAGCGGTTGCGTGAATTGGTCAATCTGAACTTTGGTGCGTTGAAGCTGCTGCCGATGACGCCCGAGCAATTTGGCACTGTCGCCCAAATCGCCTACCCGACCCCGCAGATGGAGCCGGTCTCGGCCCCGATTGAGGTCAGCGCCCCGCAGGAGGATCGCTGATGCGCACGCCGCTTCGTCCCCTTGCCCGTATTCTGAACGCCCGCGCCAAGGGCGAGAACACCGATGCAATCGAGCGCGAAAACCGCCGTTTGCGCGGCGAGGCGACGCGCGACGATGCCCGTCAGCGCGCCGAGGGGCGTTTGCTGGTGATGTCGGTGCTGTTTCTTGCGGCGTTCCTGACGGTCGGGCTGCGGATGGGGTCGTTCGCCGCCGCGCGCCCAGAGGAGCCCCAGACCGACGGCCCGCGCGCGACGATTTCCGCGCAACGCGCCAATATTGTGGATGATAAGGGGCGGGTGCTGGCGACCAACCTGCTGACGCATGCGCTATATGCCCAGCCGCCTCTGATGATCGACCCGATGGGCACGATCGACAAGCTGGTCAAGATTTTCCCTGATCTCGACCGCGACCGCCTGATCAAGGATTTCACCGGTACGCGCAAATTCGTCTGGATCAAGAAAAGCATCTCTCCAGAGCAGCTTCAGGCGGTGCATGACATCGGCGATCCGGGATTGCTGTTTGGACCGCGCGAGATGCGTCTTTATCCCAATGGTCACCTTGCAGCCCATATTTTAGGGGGCGCGCGCTATGGTGCCCAAGGGGTGAATTCCGCCGAGATCCTTGGTGTCGCCGGGATTGAGAAGGAATACGACAAATGGCTGCGTGATCCGGCCAATGGCGGCAAGCCGCTGCGTTTGTCGATTGATCTGACCGTGCAAACCGCGATGGAAGATGTGTTGGCGGGTGGCATGAAGCTGATGCATGCCAAGGGCGCAACGGCGGTGCTGATGCGCGTCAAAACCGGTGAGATCGTCGCTATGTCGAGCCTTCCCGATTTCGACCCCAACGACCGCCCCGCGCCGCTGCTCAAAGGCGACCCTTCCGATAGCCCGCTGTTCAACCGCGCGGTTCAGGGCGTGTATGAGCTGGGCTCGACCTTTAAAATCTTTGCGGTCAGTCAAGCCTTGCAGGAAGGGCTGGTAAGCCCGACCACGATGATTGACACCGTGCCGTTCCGCTTTGGGGGCTTCACGATCCATGATTTCCACAATTATGGCAAACAGCTTTCGGTAACCGATGTGCTGGTGCATAGCTCGAACATCGGCACCGCCCATATCGTGCAGAAAATCGGCCCCGCGGCGCAAAAAGCGTTTCTGGGTAAACTCGGCCTGCTCGAACCGACCCCGGTTGAACTGATCGAGGCCCCGACGGGTCGTCCGATCGTGCCCAAAAAATGGTCTGAGATGTCGTCCATGACCATCGGCTACGGTCACGGCCTATCCGACAGCCCGCTACATCTGGCCGCAGCCTATGCCACGATTGCCAATGGTGGTAAGCGCGTGCTGCCCACGCTGATTGCCAAGGGCGGGCCGCGCAAGCCGGTTGAGCAGAAATATGGCGCTCCCGAGGGGGCACAGGTGGTCGCGCCTGACGTGGCGCGCAAGGTGCTTGCGATGATGCGTGCTGTGGTGACGCGGGGTACGGCCAGCTATGGCGACGTTGCGGGGTATCAGGTCGCTGCCAAGACGGGCACCGCTGACAAGCCCGATCCGCAAGGGGGCTATTACGACAAAAAAGTGATCTCGACCTTCGCGGGCGTGTTCCCGGTCACCGATCCCAAATATGTGCTGATTTTGACGCTGGATGAGCCCTCTGACACTTCGGGTAAGACGCCGCGCCGCACCGCAGGCTGGACCGCCGTTCCAGTCGCCGCCGAGGCGATCCGCCGTGTCGCACCGCTTTTGGGTCTGCGCCCCGAGCCGACAACCCCCGATATGCTGGATGGGATTTCGTTAGTTAAAGCGGACTAAGGCGCACATGCGCGCATCTTGACCTTGGCAAGTCGGGCCTTGATAAGAACTGCGGGCTGAGTGAGGGATGAAACGATATGGCCGCAGGCACCAAAATGCTAAGCGAATTGGGGCTGACGCCGCTCGGCGGGCCGGACCGTGCGATCTCGGGATTGTCGGTCGATAGCCGTCAGGTCAAACCGGGCCATCTGTTCGCAGCTCTTCCCGGAAGCAATATGCATGGCGCTGAATTCATCCCCTACGCGCTACGTATGGGCGCAGGTGCCATTCTCACGGATCGCGCGGGCGAGAGTGTGGCGCGCGCGGCTCTGGTAGGCACCGATGTGGCGATTGTCGTAACGGAAGACCCGCGTCAGGCGCTGGCTTTTGCCGCAGCGCTTTGGTTTGGCCGCCAGCCCGAAACGGTGGTCGCGGTCACGGGCACCAATGGCAAGACCAGCGTGGCCACATTCACGCGCCAGATCTGGCAAGAACTGGGGCTTGAGGCCTCAAATATCGGCACCACCGGCGTTGAGGGCAGCTACACAGCGCCCTCGCCCCACACCACGCCCGAACCCATCACCCTGCATCGCTTGCTTAGCGATATGGCAAGCGTTGGCGTGACCCATGCGGCGATGGAGGCCTCCTCGCACGGGCTTGCGCAGCGCCGCCTTGACGGGGTGACGCTGACCGCGGCGGCATTCACGAATTTCACCCAAGACCATCTCGATTATCATGCGAGTTTCGATGAATATTTCGCCGCCAAGGCCGGGCTGTTCACCCGCGTTCTACCCGAAGATGGCGCGGCGGTGATCAATCTCGACGATCCCAAGGGGCGCGAACTGGCCAAATATGTCACCGCGCGCGGGCAGGAATTGATCGGAATCGGCACGGGCGACGATTGCGAGATGCAGATCCTCGGGCAGCGCTACGACGCGACGGGGCAGGATGTGCGGTTCTCGTGGCAGGGCTGGACACAGATGACGCGCCTGCCGCTAATTGGCGGGTTTCAGGCGATGAACGTGCTCAGTGCCGCAGCACTTGCCATTGCCTGCGGGGCCGAGGCCGAAGAGGTGTTCGCCACCTTGCCGCGCCTCACCACGGTGCGCGGGCGCATGCAACTGGCGGCGACGCGCGAAAACGGCGCGACCGTCTTTGTCGATTATGCCCATACGCCCGATGCGGTGAAGACTGCGCTTTCGGCGCTGCGCCCGCATGTGATGGGGCGTTTGATCGCGATTGTCGGGGCCGGGGGCGACCGCGATGCCACCAAGCGCCCGTTGATGGGGCAGGCTGCGCATGAGCATGCTGATCTGGTCATCGTGACCGACGACAACCCGCGCTCCGAAGACCCCGCCGTGATCCGCGCTGCCGTGATGTTGGGCGCGCCGGATGCGATGGAGGTCGGTGATCGCGCCGAGGCGATCTTGCGCGGCGTCGATGCGCTGCAGCCCGGCGATGCGCTGCTGGTGATGGGCAAGGGGCACGAGAGCGGGCAGGTCATTGGCAGCGATGTCTACCCGTTCGATGACGCTGAACAGGCCAGCCTTGCGGTCGCGGCCCTGGATGGGAAAATCTGATGTCGCTGCTTTGGACCTCTGAGGATGCGGCGCGTGCCACCAAGGGGCGCGCGACGCGCGCCTTTGCCGCCACGGGCATCTCGATCGACACCCGCACGATCCGCCCCGGCGATCTGTTCGTGGCGCTGAAAGACATGCGCGATGGTCATGATTTCGTGCGCGCGGCTCTGGATGCGGGGGCGGCGGCGGCGCTGGTCTCGCGTATCCCCGAGGGCTGCTCGGAGAGGGATGCGCTGCTGATCGTGCCTGATGTGCTGGCCGCGCTGCAAGATCTGGGTCGGGCAGGGCGCGCGCGCTCTAAGGCGCGGGTGCTGGCGGTGACGGGATCGGTCGGCAAGACGTCGAGCAAGGAAATGCTGCGCGCAGTGCTGTCCGCCCACGGTGCGGTGCATGCCGCCGAGGCCAGTTTTAACAATCACTGGGGCGTTCCGATCACGTTGGCGCGGCTGCCCGAAAGCGCGGATTTCGCCGTGATCGAGATTGGCATGTCTAACCCCGGCGAAATCGCGCCACTTGCGCGCATGGCGCGCCCGCATGCCGCAATGATCACCACCGTCGCGCCAGCCCATCTTGAGGCGTTTGACGATCTCTCGGGGATCGCACGCGAAAAGGCTGCCATTTTTGAGGGGCTAGAGCCGGGGGGCACGGCTGTCATCCCGACCGGCCTTGAGGTCACCGATATCTTGCGCACGCGTGCTGAAAAGCATGCGCAAACCATCGTGAGTTTTGGCTCCGCACCGGGGTCTGATTATCAACTGATTTCTGCAAAAATCGCGGGCGATGCAACTGTTGTCCAAGCCATGCATGACCAAAAGCAGATATTATTCAAGGTGATGACGCCGGGGGCTCATTTTGCCGCAAATGCCTTGGGTGTTTTAGCTATGGCCGAGGCGGTGGGGTGCGACCCGACCGTGACAGCGATGGATCTGGGGGCGTGGGTACCGCCTGCGGGGCGCGGCCAACGCCAACGCATCTACATGGATATCGTGGACGAGCGCGAGAGCTTCGATCTGTTTGACGACGCGTTCAACGCCAACCCCGCCTCTATGGCCGCAGCCCTTGAGGTGCTGGCGGGCAGTGTGGCGCGCGACGGGGTGGGGCGCACCGCCAAGGGGAGGCGCATCGCATTCTTGGGCGATATGTTGGAACTTGGCCCCGACGAACGCGCAATGCACGCAGCCCTCGCCGATCATCCCGCAATGGCGAAAATTGATGTGGTGCATCTGGCGGGCCCACGCATGGCCCACTTGCGCGATGCCTTGCCGCGTGCCAAGCGGGGCGAGTATTTTGAGACCGCCGCAGAGCTGTCTGCGCGCGCGCGCCATCTTGTCGATCCCGGCGATGTGGTGTTGGTGAAAGGGTCCAAGGGCTCGAAGGTGAGCCTTGTCGTTGAGGCTTTAAAGAAACTGCGCCAACCCGGCGCGCGCGATGCGCATAGGGGGAAAGAGTAATGCTTTATTGGCTCACCGAACTGTCGGATGGCGGCGGCCCGTTCAATCTGTTTCGCTACATCACCTTTCGCGCGGGCGGGGCGTTTTTCACAGCATTGCTGTTTGGCTTTATCTTTGGCCCGTGGCTGATCCGCACGCTGCGGATACGTCAGGGCAAGGGGCAGCCGATCCGCGATGACGGCCCCGAAGGCCATCTTGCCAAGGCAGGCACGCCCACGATGGGGGGGATCCTGATCCTCTCTGCGCTACTGGTCTCGACGCTGCTTTGGGCGCGTCTCAGCAATGGCTATATTTGGGTCGTTCTGATGGTGACTTATGGCTACGCCGCGATTGGCTTTGCCGATGATTACGCCAAGGTGTCCAAGCAAAACACCAAGGGCGTGAGCGGCAAAGTGCGCCTTGGACTTGGTTTTCTGCTGGCGCTGATAGCTTCGCTTGCGACGTGGTATCTGCATCCGGCCGAACTGGCAGGCCATGTTGAGGTGCCCTTCCTCAAAAGCGTTGTGCTGAACTTGGGCTATTTCTACATCCCGTTCGCGATGTTCGTGATTGTCGGGTCGGCCAATGCGGTGAACCTGACCGATGGGCTTGATGGGCTGGCGATTATGCCGGTGATGATTGCCGCAGGCACGCTGGGCGCGATTGCCTATGTCGTGGGGCGCACCGATTTCACCGAATATCTGGGCGTGCAATTCGTACCCGGTACGGGCGAGCTGGCGATCTTTACCGCGGCGCTGATGGGCGGCGGGCTTGGGTTCTTGTGGTATAACGCCCCTCCGGCGGCGGTGTTCATGGGCGATACGGGCAGCCTTGCATTGGGCGGGGCGCTGGGCGCAATCGCAGTCTGCACCCAGCATGAGATCGTGCTGGGCATCGTGGGCGGATTGTTCGTCGTCGAGGCGCTGTCGGTGATTATTCAGGTCGCCTATTTCAAACGCACAGGCAAACGCGTGTTCCTGATGGCCCCGATCCACCACCATTTTGAGAAAAAGGGCTGGTCCGAACCTCAGATCGTCATTCGGTTCTGGATCATTTCGCTGATTCTGGCGCTGATCGGTCTGGCGACGCTGAAAATTCGGTAGGGCTTGAAGACGCTGCTTTTCGAGCGCGCCGAGGGGCTTGCATGATTGGCTGCGCAAAATCACGCAAACTTTTGTGCAAGGAATCATAGACAAGCGTGGCGCGATCTGTCACTAAGCGCGGGCTACGTTTCCTAAATCGATCCCCTGCTTTCCCTACCGGACTTCAGCGAACTCGATCTTGGCCGACTGCGCCACGCTGTTGCACTTCCGCGAACAGGTTGAATACTAAAGGAGATCTCACGATGGCTAATGGTACCGTGAAATGGTTTAACGCAACTAAAGGTTTTGGCTTCATTGCTCCCGAGTCCGGCGGCAAAGACGTCTTTTTGCACATCTCTGCTGTTGAGCGCGCTGGTCTGACCACCGTGAACGACGATCAGAAAGTCACCTATGACGTCGAAGCTGGCCGTGACGGTCGCGAATCGGCTACCAACCTCAAGCTCGCTTGATTGGTTGATCCAGATTTGGAACGGGGCGCCTTCGGGCGCCCTTTTTCATTGCGCAAGGCGCATCTTGTGATGCGCCGTCCCGTCCCGCACCGCCCAGTTCCGCCCAGCCCAGCCCAGCCCCGTCGTTTGGGTCATGCAAGCAGATGGCTCTGGCCTAGCTGGTTCAGCGCGCAGGTAAGACTGTTGCTTTCAATCTCGGCATAAAGCGCCATTTCATCAGCCACCTTCGCCCCCAAAGCTGCCTCAAACGCATCCTGATTGGCGGCGGCGCGATAGTTTGACTGATCTTCGCTGTGCAGGTTCGATTGAAAAATGCCTGCCGCCGAAACTGGCAGAAAA
>JAFGWK010000249.1 GCA_016937195.1 Paracoccaceae bacterium
AGCCGGATACGGAAGCCCATCGGGATTTTCGCAACCTTGAGCACCAGCGGCGCGCCATTGACCGTCAGCTTGGCCAGCGGATCGCCCGGCGTCCAATCGCTTTCGACGCGCATTTCGGTGCCGTCTTCGAACACGATGGTCGAGCCCTGCTTATCCGCCTTGATCACCACCTTAAAGTCCTGATCTTGCAGCGAAACAACCCAGTCTTTGCCAACCTTGCGTTCGTGATTACCCAGCGTCCCCGAAATCTTCGTGCGCCGGATTTCCGCCACCCGCTCCATCGCCGCAGTCGCCGCTGCGACACGACATAGAATATCTTGCGACAGGGTCACGCCCTCAAATCCTTCGGGATATTCCTCTTCGATGAAGGCGGTGGTGATATTGCCGGTCTCGAAGCGCTCGTGATCCATCACGGCGGCACAGAACGGCAGGTTGTGACCGATGCCCTCGACCTCGAACGTGTCAAGCGCCAGACGCATCTCTTCAATCGCGTCTGCGCGCGTCGGCCCCCAGGTGCACAGCTTGGCGATCATCGGGTCGTAGAACATCGAGATTTCGCCGCCCTCATAGACGCCGGTGTCGTTGCGCACGATGCCGCCAGCTTGGGTCTTGCCCTCAACAGGCGGGCGATAGCGGGTCAGACGGCCAATCGAGGGAAGGAAACCACGATAGGGGTCTTCGGCGTAAAGGCGGCTTTCAATCGCCCAGCCGTTGATGCCGATATCGCTTTGCTTCATCGGCAGTTTTTCCCCGTCAGCGACACGGATCATCTGCTCGACCAGATCGACGCCGGTGATCAGTTCGGTCACCGGGTGTTCCACCTGAAGGCGGGTGTTCATCTCGAGGAAATAGAAATTCCGGTCGCCATCCACGATGAATTCGACGGTGCCCGCGCTGGTGTAATTCACAGCCTTGGCCAGCGCGACCGACTGCTCGCCCATCGCCTTGCGCGTGGCTTCGTCAAGGAAGGGGCTCGGCGCTTCTTCGATGACCTTCTGGTTGCGCCGCTGGATCGAGCATTCGCGCTCGTTGAGATAGACGCAATTGCCGTGCTTATCCGCGAGCACCTGAATCTCGATATGGCGCGGTTGCGTGACGAATTTCTCAATGAAAATCCGGTCATCGCCAAAGGAATTGGCCGCCTCGTTCTTGGACGACTGGAACCCCTCGCGCGCCTCTTCATCGTTCCACGCGATGCGCATGCCCTTGCCACCGCCCCCGGCGCTGGCCTTGAGCATCACCGGATAGCCAACCTCGCGGCTGATTTTCACCGCCTCATCGGCATCCTCGATCAGCCCCATGTAACCGGGCACCGTGGACACGCCCGCCTCTTTGGCCAGCTTTTTCGAGGTGATCTTGTCGCCCATCTTCTCAATCGCGCCCGAGGGCGGCCCGATAAAGACGACGCCCTCTTTTTCAAGCGCCTCGGCAAATTTCATGTTCTCGGACAGAAACCCATAGCCCGGATGCACAGCCTCGGCCCCGGTCTGGCGGATCGCGTCCATGATCTTGTCGATCACGATATAAGACTTGTTGGCAGGCGCGGGACCGATATGCACCGCCTCATCGGCCATCTGCACATGCAGCGCGTGACGGTCCGCATCCGAATAGACGGCAACCGTCTTGATGCCCATCTTCTGCGCCGACTTAATCACCCGGCAAGCGATCTCGCCGCGATTTGCAATCAGGATTTTCTTGAACATGTCCGGTCCTTCCCCTCGAGTGCCCACGCCTTGCGCGCACGGCCCCGTCTGTCGTGATCTTGAGATGAGAAATAAGAAAAACCGCCACCGGGGCGGTTGGCCCCGATGACGGCTTTCACGAAATCCTGCGCGCCCGAAGGCCCGCCTAGGCTTGTCTTAGTAGCTGCGCGTGCACACGCCCGCGTCGTCGCAATAGGTGCCAGCAAGCGCACCAAGTGCTGCGCCCGCGACGATGTTATTGTCGGTCGCATCGGCAATGATAGCGCCGCCTGCGGCCCCTGCCAGCGCACGCTGGCCGTCGGTTTGCATGCAACCTGCAAGCGCAAGGCCTGCGATGAGGATGAGGAAAGGGGTCTTGCGCATACGATACTGCCTCCGTGAGCGGTTATTGTTGCTCGCGAATTTATCGCAAAGTCGTGAAAAGCCAATACATATCTTGGCTGCGTGTCCCGATCGGCAAAGCCCCGCCGATTCGCCCGGTTTTTGATCCATCCCGGAAAAGAAAGCTGCGACCTGACCCAAAGATCAGGCCGCAGAGAAAGGGAAGGGGTAGGGATAGTAAGTCGCGGCCCGCAGGGGTTGGGGACTAAGCGAGCCGCATCCCCAACCTGACCGTCGCACGCCCCGATTGCAAAGGCGAAATTGCACACCCCGTCAGGTTCGGCAGTTTGCCGCCAATCGCTGGAGTGTGACGGCGAATTCATGCCCAATCCTCATCGTCTTCATCGTCAAAGACAAAGCTTGCAGGATCGGAAAAGACCTCGGGGAAAGCCGCCTCGGCGCGCTTAACGTCAATGCGCAGCAGCGCCTCATAGCTTTCGGGATCAAACGGGTCTTCGGCGGCCACCACCTCGCGGCCAAACAACCAACTGATGCGCCCGGCATCCAGATTGCCCCGCTCAAACGGCTCGTCGCCAAACTGCGCCCAAAGCGCGGCCATAAACCCGGCATCGGCCTTGCGATCCGCTGGCGCGCGATCGGCGTAACGCTCACGTTTGATGATCTTTGTCGCACCCTTCTTATTGGCGCGCCGGATCGTGAACTGATAATCGGTCGAAGGCAAACGCCCCGGAAAACCGCGATGTTTCAGCATGTTGCACCCCCAAATTGCAGGGCGAACGCGCGGACAGTGACCGGGACGGGGAAATGCCCCCGTCCCAGGACAGTCTTACTTATATTTGCCGGTATAGACCGGCTCGTCCGTGACCGGTGCGGGCATCGGCTCGGGCTTGGGCGCGCAAGCTGCGACAAAGCCAACCAGTGACAGTGCAATGAGAAGTTTCGACATGTCGTTCTCCTGTCCAAGGATACGGTCTGACCCGTACGGGCAGCACCAGCCGCATCCGGTTTCGTTAGGAGGATCGGATTCCCTTTCCCCAACGACAGGTTAGCCCGCAAATCGGGATCACGAAAGCGCGATTTGCGCGTGAGCGCCGCACCCTGCCCCATTACTGTTAAAAGAACTGCCATTCGCATTTTCCTTCATCGACCGAAAACGTGTCGAAATATTGTGTTGCCGTATGATCAACCTCGCCAAACGGCACGATTCGATCCGACAGGCTGATGACCACTTCCGCAGGCTCTGGCGCGGGACGCGCGATCCGCGGCGCGACCCATGTCTCGCACAGAGCCGCGATATCGGCCAAGGCGATGTCGGGGCTAAGTGGACTGCGCCCGCCAATTTGGGGCGCGAGAAAGCGAAACCGATAGGTCAACCCTTGCGTCCCCTGAGCCGTATGAATCACATCAACCCACCAAATCTTTTGCCCTGATGGCACCGCAATCGCCTTACCCTGCGTGCCTTTTGGCCCATCGCCGGGTTCCAGATCATCGGGATGCATCATCACCCCGTAATCAGGCACAGGCGTCACCTCGCGCAGATCTTGGGCAAGCGCCGGATAACCCAGCATAACCCCGACCAAAAGACCGGGGACAAGCGCCCTGATACCGACCGAGATCCGCCCCATCACATCCCCTTACAGTGGAATATTATCGTGTTTCTTCCATGGGTTGGTTAGCTTCTTGGACCGCAAAGAGGCAAAGGCCCGCGCCACACGCCGCCGGGTCGAGCGCGGCTGGATCACCTCGTCGATAAAGCCCTTTTCCGCCGCCACGAACGGGTTGGCAAAGCGATCTTCGTAATCCTGCGTACGCCGCGCGATCTTGTCGGGCTCGCCCAGCTCGCTGCGATACAGGATTTCAACCGCGCCCTTGGCCCCCATCACCGCGATCTCGGCGGTGGGCCAGGCATAGTTGAAATCGCCGCGCAAATGTTTCGACGCCATCACGTCATACGCGCCACCATAGGCCTTGCGTGTGATCACCGTGACCTTCGGCACCGTCGCTTCGCCATAAGCAAACAGCAGCTTCGCGCCATGCTTGATCACGCCGCCATATTCCTGCCCCGTGCCCGGCAAGAAGCCCGGCACATCGACCAGCGTCAGGATCGGAATCTCAAACGCATCGCAGAAGCGAACAAACCGCGCAGCCTTACGGCTGGAATCAATATCCAGACAGCCCGCCAGCACCATCGGCTGGTTGGCGACGATCCCCACAGTCTGCCCTTCAAGCCGGATAAAACCGGTGATGATATTGCCCGCGAAATCCTTTTGGATCTCAAAGAAATCGCCCTCATCCGCGATTTTCTGGATCAACTCTTTCATATCGTAGGGCGTGTTGGGATTGCTCGGGATCAGCGTGTCCAGCGAGGCCTCGATGCGATCCACGTCATCAAAGAACGGTCGCACAGGGGCCTTTTCACGGTTGGACAGCGGCAGGAAATCAATCAAACGGCGGGTCTCGATCAGCGCCTCGACATCGTTCTCATAGGCGCCATCGGCCACCGAAGACTTTTTGGTATGCGTGCTGGCCCCGCCTAGTTCTTCAGCCGTAACCACTTCATTGGTCACGGTTTTTACCACGTCCGGACCGGTGACGAACATGTAGGAACTGTCCTTCACCATAAAGATAAAGTCCGTCATCGCCGGGCTATACACCGCCCCTCCCGCGCACGGCCCCATGATCAAGCTAATCTGAGGCACGACACCGCTGGCCATGATATTGCGCTGGAACACATCGGCATATCCGGCAAGCGAGGCCACGCCTTCCTGAATGCGCGCCCCACCCGAATCGTTGATCCCGATCACCGGCGCGCCGTTTTGCACCGCCATATCCATGATCTTGCAGATCTTTTCGGCATGGGTTTCGCTCAGCGAGCCACCAAACACCGTGAAATCCTGGCTGAACACATAGACCATGCGCCCGTTCACCGTGCCCCAGCCAGTGACCACCCCATCCCCGTAAGGCTTGCTCTCTTCCATCCCGAAATCGGTGCAGCGATGGGTTTTGAACATGTCGAACTCTTCAAAAGAGCCCTCATCCAGCAGCAATTCGATCCGCTCGCGCGCGGTCAGTTTGCCCTTGCTGTGCTGGGCCGCGATACGCTTTTCGCCACCACCCAGCCGCGCCTGCGCGCGCCGGTCTTCAAGCTCTTCCAGGATGTCTCGCATGGGGGTCCTCCGAATATTTCAACGCACAATATACAAGCGCACCGCCGTTACAAAGGGGATTTCAGAAAATTTGCAAAACATTACCAATGGCCATTTGGCTAATTGCAAAATTGCGAATACGCCAAGGCGAATGCGCAAGTTTGCTAAGTTAAGAAACCGCGCGTGCAGTTTGACGTCAATGATTTGCAAAGCTACAAATCAATTTGCAAATGGAGGGCGTGATGGCAATTCAAAAACTCTATGCCGGTGTGAAGCTGCGCGAAACCCGGACCCGCATCGGCCTCACACAAAAGGCCTTTGCCGAACGACTCGGGGTCTCGCTGCCCTATCTCAATCAGATGGAAAACAATCACCGCCCCGTTTCGGCACAGGTGGTGCTGGCGCTGGCGTCCGAATTCGGGCTCGATGTGACCGAGTTGTCGGCAGGCGATGCCGAACGGCTGGTCAGCGACATGCGCGAGGCGCTGGCCGACCCGATCTTTTCTGACGCCACCCCGCCCCTAGCCGATCTGCGCCTTGCCGCGTCGAACGCCCCTGCCCTTGCGCGCGCGTTTCTGGAAATGCACCGCGCCTATCGCCAGACCCATGAACGCCTCGCCTCTCTGGACGAGGCTTTGGGGCGCGACGGCGCACAAATGGTCACGAGCCCTTGGGAAGAGGTGCGCGATTTCTTTCACTATTGCGACAATTACATCGACGCGGTGGATCGCGCGGCTGAACGCTATTCCTGCCCCAATGGAACGCGGTTAGAGCCCATACCCCATGCAATCGAGACCCTCGCCAAGCAGGGCATAAAAGTACAATTTTCCGACATTGGACCGTTGCGTGCGCTGGATGGCGACCGCCTCGCGATCAACGCCCATGTGGGCAAACCGACGCAGGCGTTTCAACTGCTGCATCAGGTCGCGCTGATCACCCAAAACGACCTGCTTGAGGCCACGCTCGACCTCGCGCGGTTTCAATCCGACACTGCGCGCGCCATCGCAAAAATTGGCCTCGCGAACTATTTCGCGGGCGCGGCGCTGCTGCCCTATCGACCCTTTCTGAGCGCGGCCCAAGACACACGTCACGATCTTGAACGGCTATGCGACATCTTCACCGCCTCGATCGAGCAAGTCGCCCACCGCCTGTCCACCCTGCAACGTCCCGGCGCCAAGGGCATTCCCTTCTTCTTCGTGCGCGTTGATCAAGCTGGCACAATCACCAAACGACACTCGGCCACGCGGTTGCAATTCGCGCGTTTCGGCGGCGCTTGCCCACTCTGGAATGTTCACCAAGCCTTTGAAACGCCAACACGTTTTCTGCGCCAACTGGCCGAAACGCCTGACGGGATGCGCTATCTTTGCCTTGCGCGCGATGTCTCTAAACCCGGCGGCAGCTTCACCGCCCCGGTGCGCCGCTACGCGATCTGTCTGGGTTGCGAGGTCAGCCACGCACAGGGCCTGATCTACGCTGACGATATGGAATTGGGCAACCCGAAGGCCTACGAACCCATCGGCATTTCCTGCCGGATTTGCGAGCGCAAGGACTGCCATCAACGCTCGGTCCCCCCGCTGGAACGGCGACTAAGTGTTGATCCCGACCATCGCGGCCTTTTACCCTACGACATCGCCTAAAAAAGCGCCCCGAGGTCTCCCCCGAGGCGCATTTCAATCCGTCAACAAACTGCGCGATCAGACGGCCGCGGCATTCAACATCCGTGCGATTTCGTCTTTCACCGCAGCGCGCTTCTTGCGCAATTCGGTCTCTGCCAACGAATCGACCGGATCAACATTGGTCTCGGCGCGATGCACCTGATCGTTCAGCGTGTCATACTCTTCAAGCAGCTTTGCAAAATGCGCGTTCGAGATTTTCAAAGCGTGCAATTGATCAAGCTGCTGCGGAAATTCTTCTTGCAGCGTGTGCGGCGTGTTGGACATGTCGTCTCCCTCTCCATCAAGTTAAAATGAGTCTACCGCAGCGGTTAGCCTGTCACCTTGATGCGCGTCAAGTCAGCTCCCTGCGCGCCGCCACCCCGCCGCTTTCGCTTGCGCCTCGGAACAAAACCACCGCTCGCCCTTGTGGGCATTGATCCGCGTCGCGTTGTAAGACCCCATCCCCGGCAGATGATAAAGATGTCCGCGCGCCGAGATATTGCCCTTGATCGCGCATCCCGCTTGCGGTGGGGCCACATCCGCCCGCTTTTGCGCCCGCACCAAATCAGGCCGCTCTGCCGCGCCTTGCCAAATCCCGCGCCGCGCCGATTTCGCCTCGGCCTCTTGGCGCACATAGGCCATGGAATATTTGCGATACGCAAAGGCCGCGCCGCGCGCCACCATCGCCGCATTCAGATCGCGCCCACCCACACGGCAGACCGCAATCAGACGGCCATAGCGATCCTCTTCGTCGCCCGTACAGCGCACGCCCTGCTTGACTAACTCACGCAAACTCTGCGTCGCAGCAGCCCCGCAAGACCACGCCCTGCCAGCCGCCCCCTCACAGGTCTGCTGCGCTTCAGGCGCATCAATACCAAACAACCGCACACGGGTATTCTGAACGACAAGCGTATCGCCATCCACCACCCGCGGCACCCCTGAAACACTCGCCGCCATCGCGGGCGAGACCATCAGCAAGAAAAGCAAACAAAACCTGAACATCCACGACATATGGTAGGAAGTGATCTGCAAAGCAACAGATCTCGTATCAAAAATTGATAATGCGTTAATGCCGCTATCCATCCAACCGCGAAAGAGAGTTCATGCCCGACATTCTAAACCTCATCGGGCGCGTCCTGATCGCACTGCTCTTCTTGGGTGGCGCAGCACAAAAATTCAGTGACCCCAAGATAGTCGAGCAGATGATCGGCTGGCTGCACCTGCCCGGCTGGCTGGTCTGGCCGCTCGCCGCGTTCAATCTGATCGCAGGGCTCGCGCTGATCTTCGGGCCGCGTGTGCGCCTTTGGGCGCTGGTGCTGGCGGGCTACTGCATCTTTACCAGCTGGTTTCACTGGCAGTTGCGCGCCGACCCGTGGCAGGTCACGATCGTCGTCAAGAACTGGGCGATCGCGGGCGGGCTGCTCATTCTTGCCGCCCAAGGGCCGGGGCGCTTTACCCGCTGGCGCTAGCGCTGCGCCACCTGCCAGTTTGCCGCAACATCGGGCACCAGATTTTCCCGCGCCAGCGGATCGCGCCCCAGCAAATGATCGGCGATTTTCTCCCCCACCATGATCGAAGGCGCATTGAGATTGCCATTGGTGATGCGCGGAAAGACCGAGCTATCGGCCACCCGCAGCCCCTCCACGCCGATCACGCGCCCCTCAGGGTCCACCACCGCGCCGGGATCATCCGCCGCGCCCATCCGCGCCGTGCCGCACGGATGATAGGCGCTCTCGGCGTGTTCGCGAATAAACGCGTCAATCTCGGCATCGCTCTGCACCACACCGCCCGGCTGGATCTCATGCTTCACATGCGCCACCATCGCGGGCTGCTCAAAAATCTCACGCGTCAGGCGGATGCATTTGCGAAACTCTGCCCAGTCATCGGGATGGCTCATGTAATTGAACCGGATCTCGGGGGCCGCCGCCGGATCGCCACTGACAAGGCGCACCGAGCCGCGTGATTTCGACCGCATCGGGCCGGTATGCACCTGAAATCCATGCCCTTCAGCCGCGGCTTTGCCATCATAGCGCACGGCGATGGGCAAGAAGTGATACTGAATATCGGGGTAGTCGATCCCGGCATCCGAGCGGATAAACCCGCACGCCTCAAACTGGTTCGACGCCCCCAGCCCCGTGCCGGTCAACAACCACTGCGCCCCGACCCAAGCCTTGCCGAAAAGGTTCCAATACCGATAGAGCGTGATCGGCTCTTTCGCGGCGAATTGCATATATATTTCAAGGTGGTCTTGCAGGTTTGCACCCACACCCGCACGATCCGCCAACACCGCGATCCCGTGGTCGCGCAAGTGATCCGCCGGACCAATCCCCGACAGCATCAACAGCTTGGGCGTATTGATCGAACTGGCCGCCAGAACGACCTCGCGCCCGGCCCGGATCACCTCGATACGCCCCTTGCGCTCCACCTCGACACCGACCGCGCGCTTGCCCTCAAACACCACGCGGCGCGCCAAGGCCCGCACGATACGCAACCGCCCCGTCTTGAGCGCCGGCCGCAGATACGCATTGGCCGCCGACCAGCGCCGCCCCTTGTAAATCGTGGCCTCCATCGGAGCAAAACCCTCTTGCGCGGCCCCGTTGTAATCCTCGCTCACCGGATAGCCCGCCTGCTG
>JAFGWK010000250.1 GCA_016937195.1 Paracoccaceae bacterium
ATATGCGTGCACAGGCGGTCGAGGAAGAATCGGTCGTGCGAGATGATGACCGCGCAGCCGGCGAAATCTTCGATGGCGGCTTCCAGAGCTTGCAGGGTTTCTACGTCAAGGTCGTTGGTCGGTTCGTCGAGCAGCAGCACGTTGCCGCCCGATTTCAGCAGCTTGGCCATGTGAACGCGGTTGCGTTCACCGCCTGACAGCTGGCCGACTTTTTTCTGCTGATCGGCACCCTTGAAGTTGAAGGCGCCGACATAGGCGCGGCTGGCGACTTGCGCGTCGCCCAGCTCGATCATTTCCGCCCCGCCCGAGATTTCCTCCCAGACGTTGTGATCTGCCCCCAGCGCGTCACGCGACTGATCGACATAGGCCAGCTTGACCGTGTCGCCCACGGTGATCTCGCCGCTATCGGGCTTCTCATCGCCGGTGATCATCTTGATCAGCGTGGACTTGCCCGCGCCGTTCGGCCCGATCACGCCCAGAATACCGCCGGGCGGCAACGAGAATGTCAGATCCTCGATCAACAGCTTGTCGCCCATGTGTTTCTTGAGGTTCTCGACCTCAATCACCTTGGAGCCCAGACGCGGGCCATTGGGGATGATGATCTGCGCCTTGCCGACGCGATCCTTGACCCCTTCATCGGCCATTTTGTCATAGGCCGCGATACGCGCCTTGGATTTCGCCTGACGGGCCTTGGCCCCGGCGCGGATCCACTGGAGTTCCTTTTCCAGCACCTTCTGCTTGGCCTTGTCCTCACGGGCCTCTTGCGCAATCCGCTTGGCCTTCTGTTCCAGCCATGCCGAGTAGTTGCCCTCGTAGGGAATGCCGCGACCGCGTTCGAGTTCGAGAATCCACGAGGTGATATCGTCAAGGAAATAGCGGTCGTGGGTGACGCAGAGGATCGTGCCCTTGTATTCGATCAGGTGCTTTTGCAGCCAAGCGATGGTTTCGGCGTCAAGGTGGTTGGTCGGTTCGTCCAGCAGCAGCATGTCGGGCGCTTCGAGCAGCAACTGGCACAGCGCGACGCGGCGGCGTTCACCGCCCGAAAGGTTGGCGACATTGGCGTCATCGGGCGGGCAGCGCAGAGCCTCGAGCGCGATATCGACCTGGCTGTCGAGATCCCACAGGTTTTCTGCGTCGATCTGGTCTTGCAGCGCGGCCATCTCGTCGGCGGTTTCATCGCTGTAGTTCATCGCCAGCTCGTTATAACGCTCTAGCTTGGCGGTTTTGGCCGAGACACCCAGCATGACGTTTTCACGCACAGTTTTGTCGTCGTCCAGCTCGGGTTCCTGCGCGAGATAGCCAACTTTGGCCCCTTTGGCCGCCCAGGCCTCGCCCTGAAAATCCTTGTCCATTCCGGCCATGATTTTCAGAAGCGTGGATTTACCCGCGCCGTTAACACCGACAACGCCGATCTTGACGCCCGGAAGGAAGTTCAGGTGGATATTTTCAAAGCATTTTTTGCCACCGGGATAGGTCTTGGAGACACCATCCATGTGGTAGACATATTGATAGGCCGCCATCGTGCACCTCGTAGGAATAGGGGATTTGGGCGCGTTCTAGTCGGAATCAGGGGATAGGGAAAGGGGGGGCGGCCAAGGCCTGCGATTTGCTTTCGGGCGCGACGGTATAAAAGAGGGTGTGCGCGAAGGTCGGTGTGGGCTTTGCCAGCGCTGCGTAAACCCGCTATCGGTTTTAGCAAGGGGATTTGACGGGGAGGCACCATGATCGCCAGTTTGAAGATGCTTTATGAATCCGATCGCCCGCGCGCACATCTGTTTCGCTACGCATTGCTGGTGTTTGATCTGAGCACGATTGCCTTTGTGATCGTGACCTCGTTTTTCCCGCATGGATTATGGATCGAGATCACCGATGCGCTGATCGGGGTCGTGATCGTGGCTGATTTCGTCGCGCGTTTCGTTATTACACAGGGGAAATGGCGGTTCTGGACGCGGATTGCGACATGGGCCGATATCGTGGCGATCATCTCGTTTCTGGCACCGATCGCGGGCGAGGGGCTGGGCTTTTTGCGTATCCTGCGCACCTTGCGCCTGATGCACACCTATCAGTTGATGGCGCGGCTGCGGCGCGATTTCGCCTTTTTCCGCCGCCACGAAGAGGTCGTGCTGGCGGGGATCAACCTGACGGTGTTTCTGTTCGTGATGACCGGGCTGATCTATGCCACGCAGGTCAATATCAACCCCGAGATCAACAATTACGCCGACGCGTTGTATTTCACGGTGACGACGCTGACGACGACCGGATTTGGCGACATCACCCCGACAGGCGAGTGGGGACGGATGCTGTCAGTGTTGATTATGATCTTTGGCGTGACGCTGTTCTTACGTCTGGCGCAGGTGCTGTTTCGCCCCACCAAGGTGCGCTACGAATGTCCGCAATGTGGGCTGAGCCTGCATGACGCCGATGCGATCCATTGCAAGCAGTGCGGCGCGGTGGTGCATATCAACACCGAGGGGCTGACCTGATCAATCGCAGGGTTTGGCCAGCACCATCACATACCACGGACCCTTGCCGCCCTTTTGCGGCACCACAGCGGTGCCGATGGCGCTGACACCGGGCAGCAAGATGTTGCGGCGATGGCTGGCCGAGTTCATCCAGTCGTCAAAAGCCACGCGCGGATTGCGTTCACCCATCGCGATGTTTTCGGCAATCAGGCAGGCGTGGTATCCGGCCTGTTTCGCGCGGGTTTTGGGGGTCGAGCCGGTCTGGCCCTGATGCGCGAAATATCCCTTCAGCGCCATATCGCAGGCATGGGCTTTGGCGGCCTTGGTCAGTTTCGCATCCATCGTGACGGGGGGCAGCCCATTGGATTGGCGCTGCGCCGAAGCCGCCTTGGCCAGCACAACGCCCAAGCCTTCGTTGATATAACAGCCATTGGCCTGCGCAGCGGCGGGCAGGGTGCAGATGAGCAGAGTTGCGAAGATGCGCCTCACACCAAGCGCCCCCAGAGGTCGTAATCAGAGGCCTCATCGACCTCGACCGTCACGATATCGCCGGGGTTGAGGCCCTCAAATCCCTCGTCGATGAACAGGTTGCCGTCGATTTCGGGAGCATCGGATTTGGTGCGGCAGGTCGCGCCCTCTGCGTCAATGCTATCGACGATCACTTGGCAGGTCGTGCCGACCTTGGCCTGTAGTTTTGCCTCGGAAATTGCTTGGGCCTTTTGCATGAAACGGTCCCAGCGGTCTTGTTTGACCGCGTCGGGCACATGATCGGGCAGCGCGTTAGAGCGCGCGCCATCGACATTTTCATATTGGAAACAGCCGACGCGGTCGAGCTGCGCCTCGTCCATCCAGTCCAGCAGATATTGGAACTCGGCCTCGGTCTCGCCGGGATAGCCGACGATAAAGGTCGAGCGCAGGGTGATATCGGGGCAGATGGCGCGCCACGCCGCGATCTCATCTAGCGTTTTCGCGCTGGCGGCAGGGCGCGCCATGCGTTTGAGAACATCCGGGTGCGCGTGCTGGAATGGAATGTCCAAATAGGGCAGCACGCCGCCGCCATTCGCATGGCTTTCAGCCATCAGCGGGATCAGGTCGCGCACATGCGGGTAGGGGTAGACGTAATGCAGCCGCACCCAAGCGCCAAGCGAGCCCAGATCGCGCGCCAGATCGGTGATATGGGCGCGATGGCCGCGATCGGTCGCGTGCTTGATATCCACGCCATAAGCCGAGGTGTCTTGCGAAATGACCAGCAATTCGCGCACGCCCGCCTCAACCAGCTTTTCGGCCTCGCGGAGCACCGCATGGGCCGGGCGCGACACCAGACGGCCGCGCATATCGGGGATGATGCAGAATTTGCACTTGTGATTGCAGCCCTCGGAGATCTTGAGATAGCTGTAATGGCGTGGCGTCAGCGACACGCCGGTTGCGGGCAGCAGGTCGATGAACGGGTGGGGATCGGGGGGCACGGCGACATGTACCGCGTCCAGCACCTGTTCGTATTGATGCGGGCCGGTCACCGCCAGAACGCTGGGATGCGCGCCGGTGATGTAATCGGGCTCAGCGCCCAGACACCCAGTCACGATCACCCGGCCATTTTCGTTCAACGCCTCGCCGATTGCTTCAAGGCTTTCGGCTTTGGCGCTGTCCAGAAACCCGCAGGTGTTCACGATTACAGCGTCCGCACCCGCGTAATCGGGGCTGATCGCATAGCCCTCGGCGCGCAGCCGGGTCAGGATGCGCTCGCTATCAACCAGCGCTTTGGGACAGCCAAGCGAGACCATCCCGATCACCGGTTGGCCGGGGCGGGGGGTGTCGGTGATACGGGCGCGCGGCGCGAGATCGGGGCGCAGGGTCGGGGGATTGGTGCTCATGCCCGCGATATAGACTGCGTGAGGGCGCGCGAAAAGCCCCGACACCACTGTGCGCGCAATTTGGCCAGAAAACGCTTGCCTTCTATCACATAAGTAAAGTTGAATATCTGCAAGCGTTGTTTCGACGCTGCCGGAGGCTTGTGCAGAGAGGGAGACTCGCGCGCGCCACCTGACCCGGCCCAAAGGGAGGATAGAATGACAAAATTGACGAAAACCCGTTTTGCGGGAATGGCTTTGGTGTGCCTTGGTGCGACTCTGCCGAGCTCGGCGAGCGCAACGGAAGGTTATTTCGCTATGGCCTATGGCACCGCGCAGCGCGGCGTTGCTGGCGCGGGGATCGCCTATTCGCAAGATGCGATGTCGAGTGCGATCAACCCGGCTTCGGTGGCGACGGTTGGGCGTGAACTGACTTTGGGCGTCGAGATATTCTCGCCGCGGCGCGAGTTTACTGTCTCGGGCGGTAATCCGGGGTTGCTGCCTGATGGCACCACGCAAAGCGGACGCGATTGGTTTGTGGTGCCCAATGTTGCGTTCAACATGCCGCTGGCCAATGGTGCGGTCGTCAACTTTTCAGCTTACGGCAATGGTGGGATGAACACAGCCTATCGTGATGTGCCCAACGCCAATTGTGGTCCATTTTCGGGCGTGTTCTGCGGTGGCACCGCAGGCGTTGACCTGACACAACTGTTCTTATCGGTCGGTTATGCGAAAAAGACCGGAAACTTCAGCTGGGGCGTTGCGCCAACCGTCGCGGTGCAGCGGTTCTCGGCCAAGGGGCTTGCGCCGTTTGGAGCCTTGTCTGTTGATCCCGCGAACCTGTCGAATCGCGGCCATGACATGAGCTATGGCATCGGTCTGCGCGCGGGTTTCCAGTATGAGATTAACCCCCAACTCACCATCGGTGTGACGGGGCAGACCAAGTTCAAGATGAGCAAATTCAAGAAATACGCTGGCTTGTTCGAAAATGGTGGAGAGTTCGACATTCCCGCGACGCTGGGTGTGGGTCTCGCGTTCAAGCCGCGCAGCGATATCACCTTGATGTTGGATTATCAGCGTATTTTCTATTCTAACGTGCCTGCCGTTGCCAATTCAACGACCGCGACTGCCCTGTTTGGATCCAAAGGGGGATCGGGCTTTGGCTGGGATGATGTGGATGTGATCCGCATCGGTGCGGAGTGGCAGCAAAGCCCTGATATGACGTGGCGCGCGGGCTATGCGCATGCGACAAACCCTGTCGGCCCCGAAGATGTTACGTTCAACGTGCTCGCGCCGGGGATCGTCAAGCATCACCTGAGCTTTGGTGGCACGAAGCGGCTGAATGATCGCGACAAGCTGGATTTCTCGCTGGCCTATGTCGTGCCTCAAACCGTGAGCGGCCCCGAGATGACGCCGGGTGGACCGTCGGGCAATACGGTCAAGCTGCGTATGGAGCAATTCTCGGTCTCGGTTGGCTGGACGCGCACCTTCTAAGCTGAACACCTTCTTATGAAAAAGGGCGCCTTGCGGGGCGCCCTTTTTTATCTGTGTGTGGCGTCGGCGAGATGATGACGGTCGCGATATCGCGTTCGTTTGCCGCGCTGCGTCGCCTTAGCGGCGACGGTCGCGATCTCGCACTCTTTTACCGCGCTGCGTCGCCTTAGCGGCGACGGTCGCGGCGGGCACTCATCGGTTGGAAGGCGACGCCGACATGGGCTTCGCAATAGGGTTTTCCCGCTTGGCTGGGCAGGCCGCAGAACCAGAACTCTTCGGTTGCCGGATCGCCGATGGGCCATTTGCAGGTCCGTTCGGTCAGCTCCATCAGGCTTAATTTCTTGGCGTGCTTTTCCACTTCACCGACCTTGGCAAGGGCTGCCGGGTCGATTTCATTGGCGGAGGGCTGGGGCGGCAAGGGTTGGCCCGCAGGAATGATCGCCCTGCGCATCGGTGTGGGCGCGGGGGCGGGATCAGGGCGCGCTGCAGCGGCGGGAGCGGCTGCCGGAGTGGCCGTTTTTTCAGCAGCCTTGGGCTCGGGTGTGGGCTTGACGGGCTTGGCCTCAACCTTTTCGGCTTTGGCCTCGGGCTTGGCGGGTTCAGCCGCGCCGCCTGCGCGATTGGACAGACCAAGGCGGTGCACCTTGCCGATCACTGCATTGCGCGTGACGCCGCCCAGTTCCTTGGCGATCTGGCTCGCGGATTGGCCCTCGGACCACATCTTCTTGAGCAGATCTACGCGTTCGTCGGTCCAGGACATGGAAAGCCTCTCATTTCGCAGGGTGCCCGAAAAAGGGCGGGCGCAGGGATGCGTGCAAGGCGCATTCTAGCGGTAAGGCGCACAGATACAATCGCGCAGGCCGATTTTCAAGGGCGCGCGCGTTGGACAGCGCCGATCTGCGTGCTAGGTGAGCGGGGAAGTTGGGGAGAACCGAGATGCAAGATATTGGTATACGCCGTTTTGGCGCGGTGAACTGGTTGGGGATGCAGACTTTGGGCCTGCGCGAGATCCGCCGGTTCATGGCGGTCTGGCAGCAGACGGTGCTGGCGCCGCTGATCACGGCGGGGCTGTTCTTGACGGTGTTCGCGCTGGCCTTCGGCAAAGGGCGCGCGCCGGTGATGGGGGTGGATTTCCTGCATTTCATTGCGCCCGGTATCTTGATGATGACGGTGATCCAGAACGCGTTCGCCAATACCTCCAGTTCGATCGTGATCGCCAAGGTGCAGGGCAATATCGTGGACACGCTAATGCCGCCCTTGGCCCCGTGGGAGATTATGGTGGGCTATCTGGTGGGGGCGGTCGCGCGGTCCTTGCTGGTGGCGTTTGTGATTTGGATCGGGCTGTTCATCACGCTGGGCCAAGGGGTTGCGCATCCGTTTTGGGCGCTGACCTGGGTCGTATTGGGCGCGGTATTTCTTGGCGGTTTGGGGATATTGGCGGCGGTGTTTGCGGATAAGTTCGACCAGATGGCGGCGATCACCAACTTCATCATCACGCCGCTGTCGTTCCTGTCGGGCACGTTCTATTCGGCCAAGGCCTTGCCGCCTGCGTTTCAAATTCTGACGCATTACAACCCGGTGTTCTACCTGATCGACGGCGCGCGGTTCGGGTTCTTGGGCGTGTCGGATGCGCCGCCTTGGCAAGGCTTGCTGGTAGTCGGTCCGGCGTTGGTGCTGGTGTTGGGGCTCGGTTGGTACTGGCTGCGCACGGGCTATCGGATGAAGTCGTAGCCGAGAAGCCTCTTTACTTTGTGCGGGGCGCGCCCTAATGCAACGCCCATGATCACACCGTGCCGCCATATCGCTGCCCGCCGACGTCGCCGCAACCGCGCCTGACGTCCGATCTGCCGTGGCTGCATGCCACATCCCCAAATCGTTGACCCCAAGGCCATGAGTGTTGACAGCGCTTTATGCCTGATGCACCCCTTGGCCTTCTTTTTCCCGGAGACCAACAGATGATCCCTTCTGTTTTGCCCACTTACAATCGCGCGCCGCTGGCATTTGTCAAAGGCGCTGGCTCTTGGCTGGAGACGGCAGACGGGCGCCGATATCTGGATATGGGGGCCGGGATCGCAGTGAATGCGCTGGGTCATGCGGCACCTGAACTGGTGGCAGCCTTGACCGAGCAGGCGCAAAATCTGTGGCATGTCTCCAACCTTTACCAGATCCCGCAACAGCAGGCATTGGCGGATGCGCTGGTTGAACACAGCTTTGCCGATACCGTCTTTTTCACCAATTCCGGCACCGAGGCTGCGGAACTCGCGATCAAGATGGCGCGCAAATACTGGGCGGCCAAGGGCGAGGACCGGGTCGAAATCATCACTTTTGACGGCGCGTTTCATGGCCGCTCGACCGGCGCGATCTCGGCGGTGCCTCATTCCGAAAAAATGGTCAAAGGGTTCGGCCCGATGCTGCCCGGCTTCACGCAATTGCCTTGGGGCGATCACGACGCGCTCAACGCCGCCGTCAACGACAAAACCGCCGCCATCCTGATCGAGCCGATCCAAGGTGAAGGTGGCATCCGCCCGGTCCCCGATCAATGCCTCAAGGGGCTGCGCGATCTGTGTGACAGTACCGGCGCCTTGCTGATCTTTGATGAGGTGCAATGCGGCATGGGGCGCACGGGGCGGCTGTTTGCCCATGAATGGGCGGGCGTGACGCCCGATATCATGATGGTCGCCAAGGGCATTGGCGGGGGCTTTCCGCTGGGTGCGATCTTGGCCACCGAGAACGCGGCAAGCGGCATGACCGCAGGTACCCACGGCTCGACCTATGGCGGCAACCCGCTGGGCTGCGCGGTCGGGGCAAAGGTGATGGAGATCGTCTCGGACCCGGCATTCCTTGATCAGGTCAATGCCAAGGCGGGGTTCTTGCGCCAAAAACTCGAAGGCCTTGTCGCAAGCCATCCCGATACGTTTGAAGGCGTGCGCGGGGTTGGGCTGATGCTGGGGCTGAAATGCAAGCGCGCCCCAACCGATCTGGTCGACGCCGCTTATCAGCAAAACCTGCTCACGGTGCCAGCCGCCGATAACGTGCTGCGCCTGCTGCCTGCCCTTAATATCTCAGAGGCGGATCTGTCCGAGGCGGTCAATCGCCTCGATGCCGCCGCCACGCAACTTGAATCCTGATCTTCCTCTTGATCTAAATATCCTCGGGGGTTGCCGATTGGTGCGCCATTGGTTCAAGCTCCAATCGGCGACGGGCAGATAGCCCCGCCGCCCCACCACGAAAGACGAACCTATGACCCATTTTCTTGACATTCACAAAACTGACCCCGCCGCTTTGCGCGCAATGATCGACCAGGGCATTGCGATGAAGCAGGCCCGTCAAGACCGCGCCAAAGGCGCGCCCGATGACGACCAGCCGCTAGCGGGGCGGATGGTGGCGCTGATCTTTGAGAAGCCCTCGACACGCACGCGGGTCAGCTTTGATGTCGGCGTGCGCCAGATGGGCGGGCAGACGATGGTGCTGTCGGGCAGCGATATGCAGCTTGGTCATGGCGAAACGATTGCCGACACAGCGCGCGTTCTCAGCCGCTACGTCGATCTGATCATGATCCGCACGTTTGAGGAAGAAACCCTGCTGGAAATGGCGGAATATGCCTCCGTGCCGGTAATCAACGGGCTGACGGATCGCACCCATCCCTGCCAGATCATGGCCGATGTGATGACCTATGAGGAACATCGCGGCCCGATCAAGGGTAAGAAAGTGGTGTGGTCGGGCGATGGCAACAATGTCTGCGCCTCATTCCTGCATGCGGCTGGGCAGTTCGGGTTCGATTTCACCTTTACCGGGCCGCCGCCGCTGGACCCCGAGGCCGAATGGCTTGATTTTGCGCGCTCCAAAGGCGTGCAGGCGGTGATCGAGCGCGATCCGCTCAAGGCGGTTGCGGGGGCGGATCTGATCGTGACGGATACATGGGTTTCGATGCATGACCCGGAATCGGCCAAAGAGCGTCGTCACAACCAGCTGCGTGGCTATCAGGTCAACGAGGCGCTGATGGCGCATGCCAATCCGGACGCTTTGTTCATGCATTGCCTGCCCGCGCATCGCAATGATGAGGTCACGAGCGCGGTCATGGACGGCCCGCAATCGGTGATTTTCGATGAGGCCGAGAACCGTCTGCACGCGCAAAAGGCAGTGATGCGCCACTGTCTGGGCGTTTGAAGGTTCGCGTTGGGCGGGGGGCGGCGTTCCCTGCCTGATGCCCTCTTCTGTCGAACTTAACGCTAACTTTAAATTTACCTTTTTAGCGGCTTTGTGTTTTGGCATGATGATTCTCTGCGCTTAGGGTGCAGCGAGCAAAGATTCGGGCAAGGCCGCGAATTTTCTTACAGTTTTTGAGGTCTCCTAGGGCGCTTCACGTGCCGTCATCGCCTTAGTTTAGCGCTTTTGGCGTCACAACTGTGCCAAAGTGCAACAGTTCCCAGCCGCACGGTTAAGGGCCATAGGTTTGTTCTTTCAAAGCCCGTGAACCTATGCAAAACTCCCTTCGATGCCGCTAACTGTAAGCGGCTCCTATCGGTCATGACGGAGATTACTATGAAAAAGATCGCTACTATCGCTCTGGCCCTCGGCCTCACCGGTTCTGCTGCATTCGCTGGCGGCTATGTCGCTCCTGTTGTCGAGCCCGAGCCCGTTGTGGTTCAGCAGTCGTCCTCCTCGAACGCTGGGATCATCATCCCGGTTCTTCTGCTGGTTGCCGTCGCTGTTGCAGCGTCGAACAACTAAGTTCGGACGATACCAAGTTAGAAAAGGCCGGAGCGCGTGCGCTTCGGTCTTTTTTAATGTTTAATTTTGCGTCAGCGCGCAGGTGTCGCGCCACGAAAAAGCCCCCGGATTTCGGGGGCTTTCGTTTGTCCGAATATGGTGGGATGCGGCGGGCTTAGTTGCGCAACTGTTGGATCGCGACATACCCCAATCCCGGCCCAACCCATTGCCGTGAGGCCAAGATCGTGCCGCCCGCAACAAGGTAGCTCATGTCCAGGCGGACGCCTGACCCCTCGCAATGCTCGCCAACCTGCTGGGCCGTGACAGGGCCTTGCTGCACCGTGCCGCCCGGCGTGATCGTGCAGGAGACGGGCAGGGGGCGTTCCTCGCCATCGCCATCAAGATAGCGATAGACACGCGGCGCGGTGCCAGCCTTGGCGGCGCGGATGAGCGCCCCGGCGGCAGCGGTATCAGCCGACATCAGGTCGCGCCCAAATCCGCGCGTGCCCGCCAGCAACCCGCCGCGCAGCACGAAGGCGCGCTGATCGGGCGTTTGATAGGTGCGCATGGTGCCGTTTTGCCCACGCATAGCACCAATGGTCGTGGCTTTGTTGGCCTCAAATGTCACCATGATCACAGGGCCTTGCAGCGATTGCAGCGCAGCGGCGGCCAGCGCGTTGGGGTCTTGAGGCGCAGTGGCGGCCTTCTTTTTGCCCGGCAGCACCTGACCCAGCGCAGAGGTCACCATTTTGACCCCGCCGGATTTCTTTTCCTGAATGCCTGCGCTGTCATGGCTACACGCGCCAAGAGCCACGATCAGCGCAGTTGCGCCAAGGACGTTCCGACTCATCGCCAGAACCTCCCCCAGTCGCGATACAGCCCACCTTGCTGGCTGCCATCCAGCGTTTCATACAGGCGACCTTGCACATCCACGCGCGCCCCGCCATCGCCGACATAGGGGCGCAGCGTAGTCGAGAAGCTCTTGAGCGAGGGCATGCCCGTCGCATAGCCCAGCGGGATCGTCAGGCGGACGCCTTTATCGAATTTGCCCGGCCCGAAATCGTTGCTCGACATATCGGTGAGCGTCGCCCAAGCGCCAACTTTCCAGCCATTGGCCAGTTCGCGATCCAGCGAAATCGTCGCGCCGAAATCGCGCGCCAGGTAGCGCCCGACATCCAGCTCGCCCGTGAGCCCGTTGCCAAAATCGTAATAGGCCGAGAGGAAAGCGGTCGTGGTCGAATAGTCACGGAAGGAGAAATGCTGATCGAAATCACGTTGCTTGACGAGGTTGACCTCGGCCCCCAATGCCAGACGGCTATCGACGGGTTTCCACAGCAATTCGCCCGAAATCCCGCCATACATTTGCTCTAGCAGGCCGACCGTGACGCGCGAATACAGGTTGTCGGCGGGACGACCATAGGCGGCGAAAGTCAGGTACGGAATCGTGAGATCGCCGTTTTTCTGATACTCGTAAATATCGCTGCGCACATGTTGTACGGTCGAGGTTGAGGTTTTCGGATTGCTGTCCAGATTGCCGATCGCCTTTTGGCGCAATGCCCCAGCCAGCACCAGACCGGGCACGAATTCATAGCGCCCGCTCAGCGTGACGCCCAGATCGGCGTGCAGATTGGTGGTCGGATCAAAGGGCGACAGTTCCAGATAAGGCGCGATCCCCCAGAGCAGGCGTGGATAGACGCCGGGCGTCTGCGTGAAGCCGCGATTGCCGCGCTCGCTTTCCCCGATCTGCGCAACGGCGGCGATCTTGGTCGAGGGGCCGTTTTCCAGCCGCTCGATATCGGCGCGTTTCAGGGTTGTGGTCGAGGCGGGCATGCCGCGTTCCATCAAGGTGACCTTGATCGTATCGACCGAAGCGGGCAGTGCGCGGCTTGCGATGCGCGCGGCGTGCCCGATGGCTTGGGGGTTGGCGCGATAGGTCTCATTCGAGATGCGCAGATCGACGCTGGTCGGCGTGAGCTTCATCGCCTCAAGCACCTGACCGTCTTTCATCAGTGCATCGCCGATGGATTTCTGGATCGCAGGGCGCGCGGTCGGGTCTTGCGCCCAGTCGGTGGCATAGGCTTGCGGATTGCTGGCGCGCGACGGGCGCGGGGCGACCGGAACCGGCGCACGTTCCAGCCCCGAAGGGGCGGCGGGCTGGCGCGGGTCTAGCGCGATATTGAACTGAAAGCCAACCTTGGAGCCATGCAGCACATAGCCTGACACCGAGGCGATATTGTTGATCTTGTAATCGACGCCGAAATTCAGCGGCGTCTTGTTGTCAAAGCCGTTTGCGGCGGTTTCGGCAGTGTAATTATCGTCGCTATATTCGGCCTTGAGCGCGATCTTGTCAGTTGCCTGCCAGATCACCGAGGCGAAGGGCGCTGAGGGTCCCTTGAACCATGTGTCATTGTTCAGCCCGCCCGACAGCGAGGGCGCAGGGCGCGTGCCGCCCCCCGATCCACCAGAGCCAAGCCGCCCCCAACCCCAACCCACGCTGGCGCGCAGGCGCGGCGTGAATGTCTTGGTGGCCACGACATATTCCGAGGCATAAACCCCGTTGCCAAACATATCGCGCAGCCCAACGGCAAAGGCCGGACGCCAGCCTTTTTCCTTCAGCAGTTGCAGATGCAAATCAAAGCTGCGGTCCTTGAGGGTATCCCCGCCAACGCCCAGCCCTTTTTCACGCGAAAAGCGCAGGGTGGCGGTCAGGCGCGGGAACATCTGAAATGAGAAATTGCCGCGTTGGCTATCGGAATAGCCCGAAACGGAGGCGACCAATTCCCCATCGCGAAACGTCTCGGCGGTGGGGGTGTCGATCACGCCGGGCGCGCCGAGTGTTCCGATGCTCCAGGCCAGTTGATTTTGGGTCAGTTGATCTTGGGCATGGGCCGTTTGCGCAAAGCCCATCCCTGCCAAAAGCGCTGCGCTGGCGATGCCACCCGTAATCCGTTTCATGCGTCTTTCCTCAAAGCCGTGCGTCTCTTGCGACCTTCCTAGACGAGATCACACAGCTTTGCGAGCGCGCCGGAGCCCGGATCGGTGTTTCTTGGGGCAGGGTTGCATCCTTGCCGCGCCTGATGCGGCCCGATCAGTGGCTGCGGCAATTTGTCTAAATGATTTGCGAAAATTAGACGATATAAGATAACATAACGTAGAGAGGGAATGATGGCTCACGAGTTGCCCCAGTTTGATCCGAAACGCAGTGCTCACCGGGGTGGGCATGGCGGTGCTCGGGGGCAGGGTCACGGTGGCGGCATGGGGCTAGATCGCGCCCAACGTCATCACGATGATCAGGCCGATTTCCACGCGCTTTTGAAATATCACGACCAGATTAGCCGCAGCGTCACGAATACGCCCGACGGGATCGTGGCCGAGACTCGGTCTGATGACCCTGCGATTGCCGCGCTGATCCGCAAACATGCCCATGCGATGCATGCGCGCATGGTTGAGAAATGGGGGTTGCGTCATTGGGATCCGGCCTTTGCCGAGATCTTCGCGCAGGCCGACAAGGTTGAATTGGTGTTGCAGGATCTGCCCGATGGCGTGCGCGCCGTTGAGCGGTCTGATGACCCGAATGTGGCGATCCTGATCCGCGCGCATGGCGCCGTGGTCAGCGCCTTTGTGAACGGTGGGGCGAAGGTGGCGGCGCAAGAAAGCCCGCTGCCCGAGGCCTACATTCGAATGGCCGGTTCGTCCCCGGTCGGGTGAGCGACCCGGCGGCTTATTGCGTCCCTAAAGCCGCCGGGTCCGCCCAAATTTACATACAGGCTGCAAACAGCGCGCGGGTATTTTCACGCGTCATTTCAACGGGGTTGCCGCCACAGGACGGATCTTCGAGTGCCATTTCGGTCAGCTCATCCAGACGTGCCGGATCAACGCCCATCGCTGTCAGATTTTCGGGGATCGACAGCTCGGTGCGCAGCGCAAGAATGCGCGCCTTGAAACCGTCGAACCCGCCCGCAATGCCCAAGTAAGCGGCGGCGCGGATGATGCGGTCTTCGATTTCGGCGCGGTTGAAATCAAGCACCATCGGCATCACGACAGCGTTCGTCGTGCCGTGATGGGTGCCGTACACCGCGCCGATCGGGTGGGACAGCGAATGGATCGCGCCCAGCCCTTTTTGGAACGCCACAGCCCCCATCGCGGCGGCCGACATCATCTGCGCGCGCGCGTCCAGATCATTGGGCGTGGCATAGGCGCGGGGCAGGTTTTCAAACACCAGCCGCATTCCTTCAAGGGCGATGCCTTGGCTCATCGGGTGGTAATGCGGGCTGCAATAGGCCTCAAGGCAATGGGCCAGCGCATCCATCCCGGTGCCTGCGGTGATGAAGGCTGGCATGCCCACGGTCAGTTCCGGGTCGCAGATCGTGACGGCGGGCAGCAGTTTGGGGTGGAAGATGATTTTCTTTTTGTGAGTCTCGGAATTGGTCAGAACGCCTGCGCGACCGACCTCGGACCCGGTGCCAGCGGTGGTGGGCACGGCGATGATCGGGGCGATGGCGTCGCCATCCGCGCGTGTCCACCAATCACCGACATCCTCAAGTTCCCAGAGGCTGAGATCGGCTTTCTGACCTGCCATCAGCGCGATCATCTTGCCCAGATCCAGCGCTGAGCCACCGCCGAAACACACCACGCCGTCATGACCACCCGCTTTATAGGCGGCGATGCCATCGGCCATGTTTGTCTCGTTCGGGTTCGGGTCGACCTCGCTGAACACGGCGCGGCCAAGGCCCGCAGCGTCCAGAATATCAAGGGCTTGCGCGGTGATCGGCAGGGTGGAGAGCGCCTTGTCGGTCACCAATAGCGGCTTGGTCATGCCAGCGGATTTGCAATGATCGGCCAGTTCCGAGATCCGGCCGGGGCCGAATTTGATCGCGGTCGGGTAGGACCAGTTCGCAGTGGGAGCGTTCATTTCGTCACCTTCTTGAGATGGTAGGATTTCGGGCGCGTCAGCGCGTGATAGCCCAGCACCGATAGCGAGCCACCCCGGCCCGTTTCCTTGCAGCCCGTCCAGCACAGCGCAGGGTCAAGATAGTCGCAGCGGTTCATAAACACGGTGCCGGTTTGCAGCCGCGCGCCAATCGCTTCGGCGCGCACGGGATCGGCGGTCCAAAGCGAACAGGTCAGCCCGTATTGGCAATCGTTCATCGCTGCGATCGCCTCTTCGTCATTTTTGACCGACATGATGCCGACCACGGGGCCGAAAGATTCTTCGCGCATCACCCGCATCTCGTGATTGACGTTGATCAGGATCTGCGGCGCCAGATACGCCCCCCCGTCATCGGCAGGGAACGTCGCGGGGTCGAGCAGCGGTTGCGCGCCCTCGTTGATCGCATCCGCGATCTGGCCGCGCACGACCTCGGCAAAGCGTTTATTCGCCATTGGGCCAAGCGTGGTCTCGGCGTCAAACGGGTTGCCGAGTTTCAGCTTGCTCGCCCAGTCAATCGCCTTGCCGACGAAGGCGTCATACAGGCTTTCATGGACGTAAATGCGTTCGATCCCGCAGCAGCATTGGCCTGCGTTGAACAGCGCGCCATCCATCAGCCCATCGACGGCGGCATCCAGATCGGCGTCTTCTGCGACATAGCCGGGGTCTTTGCCCCCGAGTTCCAGCCCCATGCCGACAAACGTACCAGCAGCGGCCTTTTCCAGCGCGCGCCCACCGCCGACAGAGCCGGTGAAGTTGATGAAGTCAAAGGCGCGTTCGGCCAGCAGTTTTTCGGTCACGTCATGGGAGAGGAAAACGTTCTGGAACACGTCTTCAGGGATGCCCGCGGCGTGGAAGGCCTGCGCGATGCGTTCGCCCACCATCATCGTTTGCGTGGCATGTTTCAGCACCACCGTGTTGCCCGCAATCAGTGCGGGCACCAGCGAGTTGATCACTGTCATATAAGGGTAATTCCACGGCGCGATGATGGCCACGACGCCCATCGGCTCGCGCGCAATCTGGCGCAGGGCGGTGGCGCTGTCCTCGATCACCATCGGCGCAAGCGAGGCTTGCGCAATCGAGATCATGTAATTTGCGCGCTCGTTCATGCCGCCAAATTCGCCGCCATAGCGGGTCGGGCGGCCCATCTGCCAGGCGAGCTCCTCGACGACGACGTCTTTCATCTCGTTGAGCGCGGCAATCCCGGCTTGAACCAGCGCGATGCGATCCGCCAGCGGGCGCGCGGCCCAAGAGGGTTGCGCGGCACGCGCTCGCGCGACCATCATTTGCGCATCGGGGTGCGAGAGCGTTTCACGCGTTGCATAAACCTGCCCGTCGACGGGCGAGATACATTCGATCACTTTTGACATAGGGTCTCCTTGCGGGCCGATCTGCCCGCGTCTTGGCAAAGTCTTAGGCGCGTTCAAAGCCACGCGCACGTTCCCAATCGGTCACGACGCGGTTTTGTTCGCGGATTTCCCAGCGCGCGGCGTGGGTGTAATGGGCCATCACCTGATCGCCAAAGGCGGCGCGCAGCATTTCGCTGGCCTCAAGCGCATCGGCGGCTTCGGGCAGGGATTTGGGCACATCGACCACATCGCCCGCTTTATAGATATCGCCACCCGCCTCGGGTCCGGGGTCCATTTCCCCCTCAATCCCGGCAAGGCCCGCCGCCAGCAGCCCGGCGCAGGCGAGATAGGGGTTCAGATCGGATCCGCCAATACGACATTCCACCCGCACGGATTTGGTGCCTTCGCCGCAGATCCGAAATCCTGCGGTGCGGTTGTCGAGCGACCAGACGGCTTTGGTGGGCGCGAACAGCCCCTCGCAGAAGCGTTTGTAGCTGTTGGTGTAGGGGGCGAGGAAATAGGTGATGTCACGGGCGTATTTCAGCTGCCCGCCAAGGAAATGGCGCATCAGGTCTGACATGCCGTGGGGCGCATCGGCGTCATAAAACGCGTTCTTGCCGCCCTTCCAAAGCGATTGGTGGACATGGCTCGACGAGCCCGCTTTGTCAGTGTGGTATTTCGCCATGAAAGTCGCGGAATAGCCGTGCTGTTGGGCGATCTCCTTGGCGCATTGCTTGACGAGCACATGCATGTCGGCGGTCTCAAGCCCGGCGGCGTATTTCACGTTCAGTTCTTCTTGACCGCGCTCTGCCTCGCCCTTGGAGCATTCCACCGGAATCCCCGCATGATAGAGCGCATTGCGCATATCGCGCAGCGCGGGTTCGGTGCGCGCATTGCCGAGGATTGAGTAGTCGATATTGTGGCGCGCGACAGGCGTGGGGTCGGGGTAGCCCGCATCGAACAGCTCGGGATAGCTTTCCTCGAACAGGAAAAACTCCAGCTCGGTCGCCATCATCGTATCAAAGCCAAGCGCCTTGGCGCGCGCGAGCTGCGACTTTAGCATCGAGCGGGGCGCATGGGGCACGGGCGTGCCGTGATGATCCAGCAGATCGCACAGCACGAGCGCCGTTCCGGGCACCCATGGGATCAGGCGCAGCGTTTCCATATCGGGCTTCATGACGTAATCGCCATAGCCGCGTTCCCAGCTAGAAGCCTCATAGCCCGGCACGGTCTCCATCTCGAGATCGGTGGCCAGCAGGTAGTTGCAGCAATGGGTTTCTTCCCAAGCGCTGGCGACGAAATGCGCGGCGTGGAACCGCTTGCCCTGAAGACGGCCCTGCATATCAATCAGGGCGACGATCACGGTGTCGATCTCTTCGGCTTTGACGGCCTTTTTGAGCGCGTCGAATGAGAACTTGGCGGGCATGGAATCCTCCGGGTGGTCAGCAGGCTGCGTGACAGTGCCGCGCGGCGGCGCGCTCGGCAAGGGCCTGCGTAGGGGAAAGAGGGCGCGCAAAGGAAATTCCCCTCCACGCGCCCCCGGTTGTTACTTAGCCATAACGGTAGGGCGGGCCTGCTTTGCCCATCGTATCGTTATATTTCTTAAAGATATCAACGACCTTGGCCTTGAGCGGGCTTTCGGCGGCGATTTCGTCCCAGAACTTGTGGGCCGCATCTTCGACCTGCTTCCATTCGGCATCTGGAATCGTCGTGAGCTGCATTTCAGTGCCCTCGACGCGCAGCTTGGCCTCGCCTGCCCAATACCAGTATTGGCGATGGTAATGGGACTGATCAAAGCAGGTCTTCATCAGCGTTTTGAGCCGGTCCGGCACCGCGTTCCAACGGTCCATATTGGCAAAGAAATGCCCGACCCATGCGCCCGAGATGTTGTTGGTCAGGAAATAGGGCGCGTTCTTGCCCCAGCCCGAGGTGTAATCCTCGGTGATGCCTGACCATGCCACGCCGTCCAACTCGCCGGTTTGCAGCGCGACCTCGACATCCTCCCACGGGATGGTCACGGGCACGACGCCGAATTGTGCCAAGAAACGCCCGGCGGTCGGGAAGGTGAACACCCGCTTTCCGTTGAGATCGGCCAGCGCGTTCACCGGTTCCTTCATCGCAAAGTTGCACGGATCCCACGAGCCTGCCGAGATGTGTTTCACACCCACAGCCGAGTATTGCTCGTCCCAGATCTCGTTGAGACCCCATTCGTTGAACAGTGTCGGTACATCAAGCGAGTAACGCAGACCGAACGGGAAATAGCCGCCAAACACGGTGACTTCGGTGGGCGAGGCCATGCTGTCATCATCGGACTGCACAGCGTCGATCGTGCCCGCTTGCATGGCGCGGAACAGTTCAGACGTGGGCACAAGCTGGTCGGCGTAATACAGCTCGATCTCCATCTCGCCATCGGCGATCTCGTTGAAGGTCTTGATGCAATTATCCACGACCTGTTCAGCCAGCGCAGGCCCGGCATAGGTCTGCATGCGCCATTTGATCGGCGTGGTTTGCGCGAGGGCCGGGGCTGCTAGCCCGGCGGCCGCCGCACCCACCGCGCCGGTGGTGAGGAACTTTCTTCTAGTTGTCATCACTTTCACTCCTTGCTGGTTTCAAGGCCCGGTTGGTCCGAGCTCTGGTTATCGTCCAAGAACCGCATGCGGCAGCCATAGCGCCAGTTGCGGAAAGAGCATCACGAGGATCAGCGTCAGCAGCATCACCCCCACGAACGGAAAGACCGAGCGGTAAATCACCGGCAGGGTAAATTCGGGGGGCGCCATCGCCTTCATCAGGAACAGATTATAGCCGAAGGGCGGGGTCAGATAGGCAATCTGACAGGTGATCGTATAAAGGATACCATACCAGATCAGATCAAAGCCAAGGTGACGCGCCAGACTGACATAGACCGGGGCGACAATCACCAGCATCGCGGTGTCATCCAGAAACATCCCCATCACCAGAAAGCTAAGCTGCATCAGGATCAGGATTTGCCACGGACCAAGGCCCAAGCCCTCGGTAAAGAAATCCTCGATTGCGCGCCCCGCGCCCAGCCCGTCAAACACCGCGCCAAAGGACAGCGCCGCAGTGATGATGAGCATGAACATCACGGTGATCTGCATCGTCTGGCGCGTGGTTGTCTGGAACACTTGCCATGTAAAGCGGCGTTTGATGATAGCGGCAAACACGGCGGCCAGCGCACCGATCACCGAGGCTTCGGTCAGGCTTGCCCAGCCCTTGAGGAAGGGCACCATCATTGCCACAAAGATGAACACCGGCAGCAGGCCTGCCCGCAGCAAGCGCAGCTTTTCAGGCCAAGTGATGGCAGCGCGTTCCTCGGCATCCATCGCCGGGGCCAGATCAGGATTCAACCGGCAGCGGATCACGATATAGACCACGAACAGCGTCGCCATCAGCAGCCCCGGGACGGCACCCGCCAGCCACAATTCCGACACCGGCTGACGCGCGATCAGCGAAAACAGCACCAGCACGACCGAGGGCGGGATCAGAATGCCTAGACTTGATCCGGCTTGAATAACGCCGGAAATCATCAGCTTGTCATAGTTGCGCCGCAGCAGTTCGGGCAGCGCAATGGTCGCACCGATCGCCATACCCGCCACCGACAGCCCGTTCATCACCGAAATCATCACCATCAGCATGATCGTGCCGATGGCAAGTCCCCCCGGCAATGGCCCGAACCAGACGTGAAACATCTTGTACAGGTCTTCGGCAAGGCGGCTTTCAGACATGACATAGCCCATGTAGACGAACATCGGCAGCGTCAGTAGCGGCGTCCATTTCATCAACTTCATCACCGAGCCAAAGCCCATCTGCGTGCCCCCCGGCCCCCACAGGGCAAAGGCGGCAACCACGGCGACAAAGCCGATCGCGCCGAACACCCGCTGGCCGGTGATCATCATCAACAGCATCGTCGAAAACATCAAAAGCGCGATGGTATTGTGATCCATCAGATTTCCTCTCCGCGGATCGTCGCGATATCGCGGATCAAAAGAACGGTGGCTTGCAGGAACATCAAAAAGAACCCGGCGGTGATGATGGTCTTGATCGGCCACATATAGGGCCGCCACGCGCTTGGGTTTCGCTCGCCGTATTCAAAGGCATAGACGGTGGAATCGAACGCCGAATAGACCATGATCCCAAGGTAGAACATCAGCGCGAATACGGTGAATGCATCCCACCATGCCTGACCTTTGCGCGAGAAACGCGTGTAAAACAGGTCCATGCGCACATTGGTATCGCCCTGTAATGTCCACGGCGCGCCCAGCATGTAATAGGCCACCAGCGTGAACTGTGCCATTTCCAGTGTCCAAAGCGCGGGGATATGGGCGATCTTGGTGATCGACGAATAGAGCATGATCGCCATGATCACATACAGCAGATACATCGTGATTTTGCCCATGCGCCGGTTCAGCGCCTCAACAAAGCGCACATAGCTGAGGATCCATGCAGGCATCAGGCGGCCTCCCCGGCTTGCTGGTTCAGGCGCGCAATCGCGGCGCGCAGAACGGGGGCAAGGATCGCCGCCATTGCAACTTGCGACGCTTCATCCGCGATCAGATCATTGCGCAATTCCAGCATGACATGGGGCAGGCCCAGCGGCGTGGCATGCAATGCAAGCGTATGCGTGACGTCATCGGCAGCCGAATAGGGTTCGTTCAGGCGCGTATCCAGACTGGTTTGCGACTGCGCCTCGTGCAGAAACGCTTGGGCAAGCGACGGGTCGGCATCGTGAATAACACCCAGTTCAACCGTGCGAGGTTTGCCGAAATAGACCGGGGTAAAGGAATGCACGGTGATCAGCACGGGCATCGTCCCGCGCGCCAAACGCCGCGCGATCAGGGCGCGCAGTTCGGCGTGAAAGGGCAGATACAGTGTCTCGGTGCGCGCAAGCTTGTCTTGTGCTGTTAGGCTTTGGTTGCCGGGAATATCGGTTGTTTCAGAGCGCGCGGGCATTGCGCCCGGATGATGTGGCGGGCGGTTAAGATCATAGATCAGGCGCGATTGGCAGGCTGCGGCCAGAGGCGCATCAAGGGTCTCGGCTAGTGCGCGCGCCAAGCCCAAAGCGCCGGGATCCCATGCGATATGGGCCGCGCGCTGGGCGTCGTTCAGACCCAGATCGCCCCAAAGCGCAGGCATCGCATTGGAGGCATGTTCGCAGACAAGAACGCAAGCGCCGTCGCGCCCCTCTCCCTCAATCTGGATCGGTAAGTCTCCCATTGCCCCGCGCTCTCCCAAGACGATTCTCGTTGCAAGTTGCAATCAGGCTCGCCTCGGAGAGGTATTTATGTCAAGATATTTTCAGCAATTCGTTTTCTGTTACAATCTGTTCGCACAGCCTTCGCAAAGGAGTGCCCATTTTGGCAGCAGCCGTGAAAAACATCGAAGACCAGATCTCGGGTGCGATAGACGGCATGACCCGTGCCGAGCGCCAACTTGCCAGCCATATCCTGCGCCATTATCCGATGGCGTTGCTTGGTTCGGTGACGGCGCTGGCGAAGGCGGCCGAAGTGTCCTCGCCCACGGTGGTGCGGCTGGCGCAAAAGATGGGGTTTGGCGGCTATCCGGGGCTGCAACAGGCGGTGCGAGAAGAGCTGGAGGCGCGTTTGGTCTCGCCCCTTGCCAAGCACGACCGTTGGGCCGAGGCTGCGCCCGAAACCCATATGCTCAACCGTTTTGCTGATGCGGTGTTGGGCAATTTACAGGCCACATTGGCGCAGATTGATCATGCGCAGTTTGATGCTGCTGCCGCGCTACTGGCCGACCCCGAGCGCAAGATTTTCGCCACGGGCGGGCGTGTGACCCTGCCAATCGCGCAATATTTCACCACCCATATGAAGGTGATTCGTCCCGGTGTGGAATTGCTCGAACCGGTCTCAAACGCGTGGCCGCCCGCGATGCTGGAAATGCGCGCGGGCGATGTTTTGTTGGTCTTCGACATCCGCCGCTATGAAAACAACGTGCTGCAATTGGTGGAGATGGCGGCAGAGCAGGGGGCCGAGGTGATCTTGATGACCGACCCTTGGGTCAGCCCGGCGGCGACCCATGCGCGCTATCGCTTTTCCGCCCAAATCGAGGTGCCAAGCGCTTGGGACAGCACCGTGGCGTTGCAGGTGCTGGTCGAAACCCTGATGGCCGCGGTGCAATCGCTGACATGGGAGCAGACCGAAACCCGCATGAAGCGCCTCGAGTCGCTTTATGATCGGGCGCGATTTTTCCGGCGCGGGAAGTAGGGGAGGCACAGTGCCCCCCCCTTAAATCCGGTTCAGCGTGAGCGCACCATGCCCATGATGTCATAGGTCTGCGCAAGGATCGGGCGCGCGATGGCGTCGGCCTTGTCCGCGCCTTGACCCAAAATCGCGTCGATCTCGGCAGGGTCCGCCATCAGGCGCGCCATTTCGGTGCTGATCGGGCTGAGTTTCTCGACCGCCAGATCGGCCAGCGCGGGTTTGAATGTGCCAAATCCCTTGCCGCCATATTCGCCCAGCACCTGCGACGGGGTCATATCGGCCAAAGCGGCATAGATATTGACCAGATTGCGCGCCTCGGGACGGTCCTTGAGCCCCTCGATCTCACCGGGCAATTCGGCCGGATCGGTCGTGGCCTTACGGATCTTCTTGGCGATCATGTCAGCGTCATCGGTCAGGTTGATGCGGCTGGCATCCGATGGGTCGGATTTTGACATTTTCTTCGTGCCATCGCGCAAGCTCATGACGCGGGTGGCCGTACCCTCGATCAGCGGCTCGGGAGCGGGGAAAAAGTCGACCTTGAAGTCATGGTTGAACTTGGCCGCGATGTCGCGCGTGAGTTCCACATGCTGTTTCTGGTCCTCGCCGACGGGCACCATCGTCGCGTGATAGACCAGAATATCCGCCGCCATCAGCGCGGGATAGGCATATAGGCCAAGCGAGGCTTTCTCGGCATTCTTGCCCGCCTTGTCCTTGAACTGGGTCATCCGGTTCATCCAGCCCAGACGCGCCACGCAATTGAGCGCCCAAGCCAGTTCGGCATGGGCCGAAACCTGACTTTGGTTGAACAGGATCGAGCGCGCCGGATCGACGCCCGAGGCGATAAAGGCCGCCGCCGCCTCGCGGGTCTGGCGACGCAGCGCGTCGGGGTCTTGCCAGACCGTGATCGCATGCAGATCGACGAGACAATAGATCGTCTCGATCCCCTCATCCTGTTTTTGTGCAAAGCGTTTCAACGCGCCAAGGTAGTTGCCCAGCGTCAGCCCGCCCGAGGGCTGGATGCCGGAAAACACACGGGGTTTGAATTTGGCGTTGAGGGGGGCGGCGGTCTCGGTCATCTTCTGCTCCTGAGAATGCGGGGGGTGGAAGCCCGCGGGGGTGGAAATCCACGCTCTGCTCGCTTATCCCCAAAGCGCGCGGGGCGTCAACCAAACCCGCGCCCGAATGGAGCGCATATGCACGAAGGTTATAATGAACATCCGATCAACCCGTTGCCGCCGATCGTGTGGCTGCTGGCGCTGCCGATCATCGCGACCGAGCTGTTCTTTGCGCTGGGCAGTTCCGGGCTGATCGCGAGCGGCGCGGGCGCGGGCTGGCGGCTGGATGCGTTGCAGCGATTTGCTTTCTCACCGCAGGTGATGCGCGCGATGATCGACACCGGACAATATCCGCCCCAACAGGTGCTGCGGCTGATCACCTATCCTTTCGTGCATGCCAGCGTGACGCAGGCGATCTTTGTGCTCGTGTTTCTGCTGGCGCTGGGCAAGATGGTGGGCGAGCAGTTTTCCAATCTCGCCGTGGCGGTGGTGTTTCTCGGCTCGAGTGTGATCGGCGCGCTGATCTATGGCCTGCTGCCCTTCACGGAGATCGGGCTTTATGGCGGCTACCCCGGAGATTACGGGCTGATCGGCGCGTTCACATGGATCTTGTGGACGCGGCTGGGGCAGGAAAACGCCAACCAGATGCGGGCGTTTTCGTTGATCGGGGCGTTGATGGGCATTCAGCTGCTTTTTGCGATGATCTTTGGCGCGCGCCCTGACTGGATCGCGGATCTGGTGGGCTTTGTGTCGGGTTTCACATTGAGCTTCTTTGTCGCGCCGGGAGGGATGACGCGTGCATTGGAACGGCTGCGCAAGCGTTAGGGGGGGGCGTAGTAAAGACGGCTCTGCCCTGTTGTCGGGAGGTGACGATCACTGACTGGAGAGGGGGCTCTGCCCCCGTCTGCGTGCCGCAGACTCCCCCGGGATATTTGGATCAAGAGGAAGAGGGTTACATCCCGCCTTTGCCTTTGCGCATCGCGCCGCGCAGATCGGCGGCGCTGACGGCACCGATGGCGATCGCCGTGCCGAAATAGACCGCCATGCCAAAGATCACGAGGCCCAGCATCGCCAGCCCGCGCAGTCCCGGTGCGCTAAAGGCCATCGGGAACGCCCAGCAGATCGCCCAGACCAGCGCGCCCATCACGGCTGCCGAGATAATGATGCGCGGCACGCGGCGCAGGAAGCGTGCGTCAAACCGCGCCGCCTCGCCCATCGAACGCGCGCCAAGCCAGAGTTGGCCCACCATCGCCCAACCCGCCAGCGTGGTGCCCACAGCCGCCGAGAGATAGCCGATGAACGGCGCAAGCCCGACCGCGATCACCACATTCACGCCCATCGCAACCAGCGCGTAATTGAACGGAGAGCGGGTGTTTTCGCGCGAGAAATAGAGCGGTTGCAGTACTTTTTGCAGCACGAAAGCGGGCAGGCCGAGGCCGTAAATCGCCACGGCCCAAGCGGTTGCGACACTATCGGCATGGCTAAAGCGCCCACGTTCGAACAGCACCGAAACGATGGGCAGCGCGGCCACCAGCAGCGCAATCGCGGGGCCGATGGTCAGCAGCAGCGCAAATTCACCCGCGCGCGAAAACGAATAACGTCCGCCCGCGACGTCGCCCGCGCGCAGGCGGCGCGACAGATCGGGCAGTAGCACCACGCCAATCGCGATTCCGACCACGCCGAGGGGCAGTTGATACAGCCGATCCGCGTAATTCAGCCACGCAATCGCGCCGTCAAATTGCGAGGCGACCTGACGGCCCACCAGCAGGTTGATCTGCACCACGCCGCCCGCCAGCATCGCCGGGATCGCAATGCGGATCAGGCGCTTCATGTCTGGGCTGAGACGCGGGCGGGCGGGCACGATCTTGAACCCGGCCCGCCATGCCGCGATCCAGACCAGCGTAAGTTGCGCAATCCCTGCGAGCGGTACGGCCCAAGCCAGCGCAGGTCCGATCGGCCAGCCAAAATGATCGGCCAGCAGCATCGCCGCAACAAAGGTCACGTTCAAAAGCACAGGCGCGGCGGCGGCGGCGGCGAAATGGCCTGCCGCGTTGAGCACGCCCGACAACAGTGCGCCGAGCGAGATAAACAGGATATAGGGAAAGGCGATGCGGCCGTATTGGGTGGCAAGCGCAAAGCGTTCGTCCGCAGCGAACCCCGATGCCATCGCCAGAACCAGCCACGGCATTGCCGCGATGGCGATGACCGTCAGCGCGATAAGTACGGTGATCAGCCCGCCCATTGCCTCGCGCGCGAAGCCTTGGGCATCCTCGCCGCCCTCGAGTTTTTTCGAGAAAATCGGGATGAAAGCGGTGTTGAACGCGCCCTCGGCAAAGAAGCGGCGAAACAGGTTGGGCAGGGAAAACGCGATCAGAAACGCTTCGGCCACGGGGCCTGCACCCAGAAAGGCCGCGATCATCATGTCGCGTGCAAATCCCAGAACGCGGCTTGCCATCGTCCAGCCGCCCACCGTCAGGAAGCCTCGTACCAGCCGGATCGGTTTCATCCTAGTTGCCCGCCCGCTTCGAGCCCGAGGCGATTGCCTCACGCAGCCGCTTTTCGAGGGCCTGTTGGCGCGGTTCTGAATGCAGCTTCAGCCCGAACATGTCTTTGACGTAGAAACTGTCCACCACCTGGGCCCCGTAGGTTGCAATCACCGCGCTGGAGATCGAAATATTATTCGCCGCCAGCGCGCGGGTCAGATCGTATAGCAAGCCGGGGCGGTCACGGGTATCGACCTCGATGATCGTGTAGATGTCCGAGCCTTCATTGTCGAAGACAACATGGGTTGGGAACTTGAACTCGCGTTCACGTTTCTTGAGCTTGTCGCGATCCTTGAGCGCCTCGCGTGCGATCACCTCGCCACGCAGGGTCTTTTCGATCATGCCGCGCAGACGACCCAGTTTTGAGGCCTCGTAGGGGTGACCTTCGGCATCCTGAATCCAGAACACGGCGGTCGCATAGCCGTCCTTGCTGGTATAGGTGCGCGCATCGACCACATTTGCCCCCACCAGCGCCAGTGCCCCCGCCAGACGCGAGAAAATGCCCGGGTGATCGGCCAGCGCGAAACTGGCGCGCGTGGCGTCGTGATCGTCATCGGGGTGCAGATCAATGCGGATTTCGCTATCGTCCAGCCCGCGCAGCAGCTTGGCGAAGATCGTGTGATTTGTGGTATTCAGAGATTGCCAATAGGGATCGTAATGGCGGCCCAGTTCGGTGCGAATTTCTTTGCCATCCCAGTCACCGGCCTGTTCCAAAACGCTGCGCAGGGCGCGCTTGGCTTCGGAACTGCGTTGATCGCGATTGACCGCCTCAAGCCCGTGTTCAAGCGCGCGCGCGGTTTCGGTGTGCAGTTTGCGCAGCAGCGTCGCTTTCCAGTTGTTCCACACGTTCGGCCCGACGCCGCGAATGTCGCACACTGTCAGCACGGTCAGCAGGTCCAGCCGCTTGCGCGACTTTACCTGACGGGCGAAATCGCGGATCGTGCGCGGATCTGAGAGATCGCGTTTTTGCGCCACATCCGACATCAATAGGTGATTGCGGATAAGCCACTCAACGGTTTCGCATTCCTCGGCATTCAACCCGAGACGCGGCGCCACCTTGCGCGAGATTTTCGCCCCCAAGATTGAGTGATCTTCGGGGCGGCCCTTGCCGATATCATGCAGCAGAAGCGCGACATATATCACGCGCCGGTTGATCCCCTCTTCGAGGATCTTGGACGAAAGCGGCAGTTCTTCGATCAACTCATCGCGCTCGATTTGCGCCAAGGTCGAGATCACCTGAATCGTATGCTCGTCCACGGTATAGCTATGATACATGTTGAATTGCATCATCGCCACGATCGGTTCGAATTCGGGGATGAAGGCGGCCAAAACACCCAGCTCGTTCATCCGGCGCAGCGCGCGTTCCGGGTTGCCGTGTTTCAACAGCAGATCCAGAAAGATCTTTTGCGCCTCGCGATTGGTGCGAATTTTGTCGTCGATCAGATCGAGATGGGCCGAGACAAGCCGCATCGCGTCCGGGTGGATCAACATCCCGGTGCGCAGCGCCTCTTCGAAGATGCGCAGCAGGTTGACGGGGTCGGCGAGAAACGCGGCCTCATCGCCCACGTTGATACGCCCGGTATCCTCGCGGTAGGGTGCCTTAAGCTTGCGGCGGCGGCGAAAGATACGTTGCAGCATCGGCGCGGTCTTGACGTGTTGCGCCTCAAGCTTGGTCAGGAAGATTCGCGTCACATCGCCTACCGCCGTGGCATGGCGGAAGTAATCTTGCATGAAAACTTCAACTGCGCGCCGCCCCGCCAGATCGCGATACCTCATGCGCTCGGCCACATCGACCTGCATGTCGAAACTGAGTTGATCGGCAGCACGCCCCGCGATCAGGTGCAGATGGCACCGCACCGCCCAAAGATAATCCTCGGCAGCATAGAAGGTCGCGTATTCCTCGGGAGAAAAAGCGCCGATCTCCATCAGCTCGCGCGCACGTCCGACATGGTGAATATACTTGCCGATCCAGTACAGCGTTTGCAGATCGCGCAAGCCGCCTTTGCCCTCTTTGATATTGGGTTCGAGAACATAACGCTGACCACCCTGACGGCGGTGGCGCTGGGCGCGTTCCTCTAGCTTGGCTTCGATGAATTCGCCCGCGGTCCCCTCAAACAGATCATGGCGCAGGCGCAGTGACAGCGCATCGGCCAGTGCGGTGTCGCCGCAGATATAGCGATGTTCCAGCAGGGCCGTGCGGATGGTAATATCTTCGCGCCCCAGCCGGATACAATCATCCAGCGTGCGCGAGGCATGTCCCACCTTCAGCTTGAGATCCCATAGCATATAAAGCATCGATTCGATCACGCTTTCGGCCCAAGGCGTGATCTTGTAAGGCGTCAAAAACAGCAGATCGACATCGGAATGCGGCGCCATTTCCGAGCGCCCGTAGCCCCCCACCGCCAACACCGAGAAGCGCTCGGATTCGGTCGGGCTGCCGATTGGGTGCAGTCGGGTTGTGGCCACCCGAAAGGCCGAGCGCACAATGCCATCCGTCATCTGCGCATAGGCCTCGACCGTGACGCGCGCGGCACGGGGGTGGGTGGCGAAATCCGCCTCGATTGCGGCGCAGGCATGGGCGCGCTCGGCGCTAAGAAAGGCCACGGTGGCGGCGCGAATATCGCGTGGCTCGCTCACCCCTGAAAGGGCCGTATCGAGTGCCTCGAAGATGCCAGTCTCACGAAGAAGAAGCGGGTCCCCGGATTCGGTCAGGGGAGGGGTCTGCGCGGTGCTCACGGCTTTGCTCACGTCCCGAATGGGCCTTGGTTGAGGGCGAGGGTAGGGTGTGGCCGAGGTTTAGAACCCGGCCCCACCAAAGCTGCGCGGTGCCGGGTCGATGACCACGGCTTGCCCGTTGCGCACCTGCGCGATGGCCAGACCACGTTCATTCGTGCCATCGGGCAGCAGGCGGAATACGCCATTCACCCCGACAAAGCCAGAAGGCTGGGTTAGCCCCTGCCGGGTCAGCGCATTCGGATTGCCCGATTTGATCAGCGCCCCGATGGCGGCGATTCCATCATAGGCGAGCCCGGCAATCGGATGCGGTGCGCTGCCATAAGCAGCTTGATAGCGCTGCACGAACTGCGCTTGCAGATTGGGATCGGGCTCGGCGAACCAGCCCCCTTGCACCCCCGGAAGCGACAGCGTTGCGGGCGGAATATCCCAACGGGTCAGGCCGATGAACTGTGTGCTTTGCGAGCTGACGCCGTTTTCTGGCAAAAGCTGGGACAATAGCGGCAGCGCGCCTGCCGTATCAGCGGTCAGGAAGACCGCGTCCACATCGCCCGCCTTTACGCGGTCGGCGATTTTGGGGGCGGCCATAACCACACCTTGCTGCGAGAACGGGTAGTTGGTGACGCCTGCCAGCGTCGCCCCGTTGCGCGCAATCGCGGTCTGGATCGCGGCAGCCCCGACCGCGCCAGCGCCGGTGTCCTCATGCACGACCATGATCCGGCGTTTGCCTTGACGCGTTGCATAACTCACCAGCCGGTTGGCGGTGTTCGGGAAGGTCGGTCCAAGCACAAACAGGTTGCCACCCGCGACATCGGTGTTGTTTGAGAAAGACAGCACATTCACGTTGCGCGGGGCCACGGCGACGGCGGCGGCATTGGCCGATTGCGCAAAGACCGGTCCAAGAATGATTTTCGCGCCGTCATCAACCGCTTTGGTGGCCATCGCAGCCGCCTGACCGGGCTGACCGCCTGTGTTGTAGATGCGCAGGTCAATGCGCACGCCTTGCAGATCTGCCACAGCCATATCGGCGGCGTTTTTCAGCGCGCGTGCCAGCGTCTCATCGCCCGGTTTGCCAGATCCGCCCGGCAGCAGCAGCGCTACGGTGACGGGGGCAGAGGTGTCGATGCGCTGGCCACTGTTGGCGCCCATCGGCCCGGTCGGGTTACAAGCTGCCAACCAAAGCGCCGAAAGAAGCGCTACGATTTGTGCCGCGCGTGCACGAGTGTTACGGATTAGGGCAAACATGATAGGTCCTTCGGGCTCGATGCGCAGAATATTACTTGGCGAAAGCCTATTCGGATCGTCATACGAAGTAAACGATACTCACGCTTCAAGGAGCAGGTGATGCAGCAAGAGAACGAAACCGGCAATATCCTGCCCGAGGCACATGGCGCGGCGGGCGAGGGGCGCTTGGTGCCGCTTGCGCCGGGGTTGCATTTTATCGCGACCCCGATCGGGGCGGCACGCGACATCACCTTGCGCGCGCTCGATATTTTGCGCTCGGCTGATGTTTTGGCCGCTGAAGATACCCGTAGCCTGCGCCACTTGATGGAAATTCATGGCGTGCCACTGTCGGGACGCAAAATCGTCGCCTATCACGACCACAACGGCGAGGCGATGCGTCCGCGATTGCTGCGCGCCCTGCAAGAGGGGCAGTCGGTGGCCTATGCCTCCGAGGCGGGCACGCCGCTGGTCGCCGACCCCGGTTTTCAACTGGGCCGTAGCGTGATCGCTGAAGGCTATCGGGTCTATGCCGCCCCCGGTCCGTCGGCCGTTCTGGCGGCGCTGACGGTCTCGGGGCTGCCAAGTGATCGCTTTTTGTTTGCAGGATTCGCGCCCAATACCGGCGCTGCACGGCAAAAGTGGTTGGCGACGTTCCGCGATATTCCGGCAACGCTTGTTTTTTATGAAAGCCCCAAGCGCGTTAACGCGATGTTAAACGATTGTGTGGAAATATTCGGTGAGGATCGAGAGGCGGCGCTGTGTCGCGAATTGACCAAACGCTTTGAAGAGGTGCGGCGTGGGACGCTGCAAGAGATTGCGCTTGGATTGGAGGAAACGCCTGTTAAAGGCGAGATTGTCGTGTTGGTGGATCGTGCGCATGGGCCCGCAGCAGGACCCGAGGAATTGGATAAGATGCTGCGGCTCGCTCTCGCGCGTCAAAGCATGAAAGATGCAGTATCCGAGGTGTCGCAAGCGCTCGGATTACCCCGGCGGGAAGTCTATCAGGCCGCCCTTAAAATGGAGAAGACCTCATGAGCGGTGCGCTTTCTTACTATTCGGGTTTGGCGGCTGAAGAACAGGTTGCGCGTCAATATGAGGATGCCGGTCGGTCCATTTCTGAGCATCGCTGGCGCGGGCGTTATGGTGGCGAAATCGATTTGATTGCCCGCGATGGCGACACGGTGATCTTTGTTGAGGTCAAGAAATCACGCTCGCATGCGCGCGCGGTTCAAAGGTTGTCGTCGCGCCAGATGCAGCGCATCTGCGTGTCGGTGCAGGAATATCTGATGAAATTTCCTGCGCCGGCAAATTGCAATCGCAAGGTGCGCTTCGATCTGGCGTTGGTTGATGAACAGGGACAGATCAAGATTCTGGAAAACGCCTATTTCGGAATGTGAGTTGCGATTGCATCCCCGCGCACCACATTGCATCAAGGGTGGAACGCAAAGGGGGCGCTGATGGGCTTGAAAGTCGCAATTCAAATGGATCCGATCGCGGCGGTTGATATTGACGCCGATAGCACGTTTCGCATCGCCGAAGAGGCACAGGCGCGCGGGCATGAGCTGTTTTATTACACGCCCGATCGTTTGATGTATCGTGAAGGACGCATTCTGGCACGGGGCTGGCCGTTGCAAGTGCGCCGTGAGCGGGGAAATCATTTCACGCTTGGAGATGAGGTCGAGGTCGATTTGGCCGATTGGGATGTGGTCTGGCTGCGTCAGGATCCGCCCTTCGACATGGGTTATATCACCACCACTCATCTTCTGGAGCGCATTCATCCCGACACGCTGGTCGTGAATGATCCGTTTTGGGTGCGCAATTTCCCCGAAAAGCTGTTGGTGTTGAATTTTCCTGATTTGACGCCGCCGACGCTTGTCGCGCGTGATCTGGGCACGATTCGCGCGTTCAAAGAGGTTCATGGCGACATCATCCTCAAGCCGCTTTATGGCAATGGCGGGGCTGGTGTGTTCCGTCTTGATCCCAATGATCGCAATCTGTCCTCGCTGCATGAGCTGTTCATGGGCATCAATAACGAACCTTTGATTGCGCAGAAATTTTTGCCTGCTGTCGCAAAGGGCGACAAGCGTATCATTCTGGTCGATGGTGAACCGGTTGGTGCGATCAATCGGGTGCCTGCAGCGGGTGAGACGCGGTCGAACATGCATGTTGGAGGGCGGCCAGAACAGGTTGCGCTCACAGCGCGCGACCGTGAAATTTGTGCAACCATTGGGCCTGTTCTGCGTGAAAAGGGGCAGGTCTTCGTCGGGATTGACGTGATCGGCGATTGGCTGACGGAGATTAACGTAACCTCGCCCACGGGCATTCAGGAGCTTGAACGCTTTGACGGGGTCAATGTCGCTGCCAAAATCTGGGAGGCGATTGAAGCGAAACGGAGTTGATGTGTCACTGCAACAAAGCCTTTTGAACCTGATCCTGCGCAATGCCACGAAACGGCAGGTACGTTTTCTGAAAGACCCGCTGCGCACGCGCCGGGAGGCGGAGCGCGCCTCGAGTTGGGCCGTTGTTCCTCCCGACGGGCTTTGTCTGATGCAGGTCGTGTACGGTGGTGTGCCCTGTCTGTCGGCGCGGGTTGGCGCGGTCGAGCGGGATTCGGTCCTGCTGTATTTCCACGGCGGTGGCTATATTTCTGGCTCACCCTTTATGTATCGCGGTCTGGCGGGGCGCTTGTCCCAGCTTTCGGGGCTCGATGTGATTCTGCCCGAGTATCGTCTTGCGCCCGAACATCCGCTGCCAGCCGCGCTTGAAGATGCGATGGCGGCTTGGCAGGGGCTGGTGGATACTGGCTACGCGCCTGATCGCATCGTCATTGCAGGCGACAGCGCGGGGGGCGGGCTGGCCTTGCTGTTGCTCGCTCGGCTTTGCGCGGCGGACACGCCGCCTGCCGGGGTGATCGCGTTTTCGCCTTGGGTCGATCTGAGCTGTTCGGGGGAGAGTTTCCATACCAACGCCAAGACCGAAGTGCTTTTGCCGCGCGCGCGGGTCAGGCAGTCCAGCGAGATGGCGCGGGGGGATCATGCGGCGGATGACCCTGCCGTTTCGCCGCTTTTCGCGGATTTTCCTGCCCCGCCGCCGGTTCTGATCCAGCATTCGATGGCGGAAATCCTATGCGATGATTCCCTGCGCATGGCCGAGCGGTTGCGCCATTTCGGCAGTGACGTCACGGTGCAAAGCTGGCCCAAAGCGCCCCATGTCTGGCAGTTTTTTGACGGGCGTCTGCCCGAGGCGCGCGCAGCTTTGGAAGATGCGGGCCGCGCGGCGCGACATATGCTTAACCTGCCATCGCGGTGATGCGGTAGCTCAGCGCCTCGGCAATATGGGGTTGGCGCACATCGACCTCGCCGTCGAGGTCGGCAATCGTGCGCGCGACTCGCAACACCCGGTGATAGGCGCGCGCGGACAGTCCGAATTTTGCCGCCATTTTCGTTAACATCTCGCGCCCTTGCGCATCGGGCGTGGCGATCTCTTCCAACAATGTACCCTCTGCTTCGGCATTGACACGCACGCTGGCGTGGCCCTCAAAACGTGCGGTTTGGGTATCGCGCGCGCCTTGAACGCGCTGGGCTACGGTGGCAGAGTTTTCACCGCTGGCGGGTAGATCAAGATCGCTGAAGGCGACGGGAGGCACCTCGATTCGCAGATCAAAACGGTCCATCAGCGGCCCCGAGACTTTGCCAAGATAATCCTCGCCACAGGTCGGCGCGCGCGAGCAGGCCCGTGCCGGATCTCCGAGATAGCCGCATTTGCACGGGTTGGCCGCCGCGATCAAAAGAAACCGGCAGGGGTAGCGCATATGGGCTTTGGCGCGCGCGACCACGACCTCGCCGGTCTCTATCGGTTGGCGCAGGGTTTCCAGAACGGCGCGGGGAAATTCGGGAAACTCATCCATGAACAGCACACCGTTATGGGCCAGGCTGACCTCCCCGGGGCGCGCGCCGCGTCCGCCCCCGATCATCGCCGCCATTGAGGCTGTGTGATGTGGCTCACGAAAAGGGCGTTCGCGCGAGATCCCGCCTTCGCCCAGCAGGCCCGAAAGCGAGTGGATCATTGAGGTTTCCAGTGCCTCGGTCGGCGTCAACGGCGGCAGGATCGAGGGGACGCGCGCCGCCAGCATCGACTTTCCTGATCCGGGCGCGCCGATCATCATCATGTGGTGACGCCCAGCCGCAGCAATTTCCAATGCCCGTTTCGCGCGTTCCTGCCCTTTCACATCGCGCAGATCGCGCGCCAAGGTCGGTGATTTAAGGAGCCCGGGGCGGGCGGGGTCCAGCGGGACGCGCCCGCTGAGATGGGCAATCGCCTCGCTCAGCGTGGCGGGGGCGAACACATCGGCCGCGCCAACCCATGCGGCCTCGGCCCCGCAGGCTTTCGGGCAGATCAGATCGCGCCCGTTTTCGGCCGCGGCAAGGGCCGAGGGCAGCGCACCAGCCACCCCCACCAGCCGCCCATCCAGCGCCAGTTCGCCAATCGCAACGACCGCTTCGGCGCGCTCGGCGGGTACCAACCCGAGGGCTGCAAGCAGTGCCAGCGCCACCGGCAGGTCGAAGTGCGAGCCCTCTTTGGGCATGTCGGCGGGGGATAGATTGACGGTGATTTTCTGCATCGGCATTGCGATCGCCAGCGCCCCAAGGGCGGCGCGCACCCGTTCACGCGCCTCGGACACCGCCTTATCTGCCAAGCCGACAATGGCAAATCCCGGCAAGCCTTCGGACAGGGCGCATTGCACTTCGACCGTGCGTGCCTCTACGCCCTCAAACGCCACAGTAAAGGTCTTTGCGACCATGATTCCGTCCTTTTTTCCCGTTATCTCAAGGGGTAAAGGCGCATGGTTTAAGAAAGGTTAACGCTGAACGGACGCCTCATTTCGTGGCGCGCGCGGTCTGGCGTGTCAACGTTCAGGGTTGCGCATCGGGCCTTAGTGCGTGTGCTCAACCTGTCGAGAGATTTGTTGCAATAACAGGAAGGCACGTCAAGAAATCGTGAGCAAGCTTAGGATTTCCTGCACGCCGATTTTCGTGAGCTTCAATCTTAAATTATTGAAATAAAACAAATTTAATTCTGTTTGTTGCGTCAATGGGCTGGGATGCACAAAGTAACATGCAAAAACCAACAATTCCGTGAGGAACCTTTTCATGCCAAGAACATTGGGTCAGCAATGCAGCCACGCGTTTACGTGGCGCCGAATGGGCGGGAGACCCGGGGAGACTGGTAAATGGCACTCGATGGTATGACTGATGAGACCCTGCCGCGCCAAGCGATGCGCGCGGAATTCCTGGACGCCGACACCGAGGTCGCTTTGGCCCGAGCCTGGCGTGATAACCGTGATGAAGAGGCGCTACACCGGTTGGTGACCGCTTACATGCGCCTTGCGATCTCGATGGCGTCGAAATTCCGCCGCTACGGCGCGCCAATGAACGATCTGATCCAAGAGGCCTCGCTTGGCCTGATGAAAGCCGCCGAAAAGTTTGACCCCGAACGCGGCGTGCGTTTTTCGACCTACGCGGTTTGGTGGATCAAGGCCTCGATCCAGGAATTCGTGATGCGCAACTGGTCGATGGTGCGGACCGGTTCTACCAGTTCCCAGAAATCTTTGTTCTTCAATATGCGTCGCGTGCAGGCGCAATTGGCGCGCGAAGCCCAGCAAGAGGGGCGCCAGCTTGACGCGCTACAGTTGCGGATGCGCGTCGCCGAGGTGATCGGCGTGCCGATCCATGATGTCGAGATGATGGAGGGGCGACTTTCGGGGTCTGATTTCTCGCTTAATGCCACGCAATCAAGCGATGAAGAGGGCCGCGAATGGGTCGATACGCTGGAAGATGACAGCGCCAATCCAGAAGAAAGCGTTGCCGAAAGCCATGACGGTTTGACGATGAAAAACTGGCTGGGCGAGGCGATGGAGCGGTTGACGGATCGTGAAAAGTACATCGTCACGCAGCGCCGCCTCATCGAAGATCCACGCACGCTGGAAAGTCTTGGCGAAGAGCTGTGCCTGTCCAAAGAGCGCATCCGTCAGCTTGAGGCGCAGGCCTTTGGCAAAATGCGCAAATCGCTTGAATGCCACCAAGGTGAGGTGCAAAGCTTCTTCGTATGAAGAGCGTTTTGGCCGCACTGCTTGGCTTGATACTGATCTCCCCGGCCCATGCCGAGGAGATTTCTGCGGGCGCGCTTGATCATATCTCCGGCGATATTGTTGTGGTCGGTGAAATCCACGACAATCCCACCCATCACCTCAATCAGGCGCGCGCGATCACGGCGATCAAGCCCAAAGCGGTGGTGTTTGAAATGCTCAGCCCCGCGCAAGCTGCCAAGATTACGCCCGCCCTGTTGAAAGACGAAAAAGCGCTGGACAAAGCCTTGGGCTGGGAACAGGCGGGCTGGCCGGATTTCGCGATCTATTACCCGATTTTCAAAGCCTTGGGCGATTCGCGTATCTACGGCACAGCCGAGCCGCGCGATGTTGTGCGCAGCGCCATGACAACGCCCTTGTCCGAAGTCTTTGGCCCTGATGCCTCGCGCTATGGGCTAAACCAACCCTATCCCGATGCCTTGCAAAAACAGCTAGAGGCCGAGGCGCAGAAAGATCACTGCAACGCGCTGCCGGTCGACCTTTTGCCCGGTATGGTCGCGGCGCAACGCTACCGCGATGCAGCTTTCGCACGCACCGTTCAGCAGGCTTACAAAGACACTGGCGGCCCCGTCGTTTTGATCACCGGATCGGGCCATGCACATAATGACCTCGCCGTGCCGGCGATGCTGCGCAAGCTTGATCCACGCGCCAAGGTTGTGTCCATCGGCCAGATTGAGGCTGCGCCCGACGATCCGGCGTCGCCCGATCAGCCTTTCGATCACTGGATCGTCACGCCCCCGACGCCCCGCGACGACCCCTGCGCTGCGTTCAAGTGATCCTTGCGCGCGTGCGTCCTGCCGCTTAGACCTAAGATCAATCTATTACGGAGGGGCAAATGCTCGCGGGCAAACGCATCCTGTTGATCATCGGCGGCGGTATCGCGGCCTTCAAAACGCCCGAGTTGATCCGCGCCCTGCGCGGGGCAGGGGCAGCAGTGACCCCTGTTTTGACCCGCGCGGGGGCTGAGTTTGTCACCCCGCTCACGATCTCGTCGCTCGCAGGCGAGGCCGCGCATAGCGATCTGTTCGATCTGACCCATGAGGCCGAGATTGGCCATATCCAGCTGAGCCGCGCCGCCGATCTGGTGGTCGTCGTGCCCGCCACCGCCGATCTGATGGCGAAGATGGCGCAAGGGCTGGCCAATGATCTGGCCTCGACGCTGCTGCTGGCGACCGATAAACGCGTCTTGATCGCGCCTGCGATGAATGTGCGGATGTGGGAGCATGCCGCGACCCAGCGCAATATCGCCACGTTGAAATCGGATGGCGTCTTGTTTGCAGGTCCGACGGATGGCGACATGGCCTGTGGAGAATTCGGGCCGGGGCGGATGGTTGAACCGATTGAAATCCTGTCATCAATTAAGGCCGCTCTGTCCGATGGCCCGCTAAAAGGCCGCCATATCCTTGTCACCTCTGGTCCCACGCACGAACCGATCGACCCGGTGCGCTATATCGCCAATCGCTCGTCCGGGGCGCAGGGCACGGCGCTGGCCGCGGCGCTGCGCGATCTGGGCGCGCGCGTGAGTTTTATCACTGGCCCTGCCAGCGTGCCTCCGCCTGCGGGTGTGACGGTGATCCGGGTGGAAACCGCGCGCGAAATGCTGGATGCAGTTCAGACCGTGCTGCCCGCCGATGCCGCTATCTTTGCCGCCGCCGTGGCCGATTGGCGTGTAGAGAACGCCGCATCTCAAAAGATGAAAAAAGACGGCTCCGGCGCGCTGCCCACGCTCGCATTCGCCGAGAACCCCGATATTCTGGCACAGGTGTCGCAGATGACCGCTGATCGGCCTGCGCTGGTGGTGGGCTTTGCCGCCGAGACCCATGATGTGCAGCGCCACGCCACCGAAAAACGCGCGCGCAAGGGATGTGACTGGATCGTGGCCAATGATGTCAGCCCCGAGACCGGAATAATGGGCGGCAGCGAAAACGCGATCACGTTGATCGACGATCAGGGCGCTGAACATTGGGAACGCATGAGCAAGGTTGATACTGCACGCCGGTTGGCGGCCCGCATCGCTGCGGCATTGGGTGCGGGTTGAATCGGGGGGCCGCTCCGCGGGGAGTATTTACGGCCAAATGAAATCAATCGCTCTTTCATTTGGCCGTAAATACTCCCGCCGGAGGCTTCCAACAGCAAAGCCCAAGCGCCACAGCGGGGCAGGGAGAACAAGATGACCATACCGACCATCAAGGTTGTGCGCGAAGATTGGGCCGATCCCAGCATCGCGCTACCAAGCTATGAAAGTGCAGGCGCGGCGGGGGCCGATATTCGCGCTAACCTGATGCTTGAGGACCGGGGCAGCGGCTTTACCCTCTATCCGATGCAACGCGCGATCATCCCGACAGGCCTGCGCGTTGAGATTCCCGAGGGGTTCGAGATGCAGATCCGCCCGCGCTCGGGGCTTGCGCTGAAACACGGGATCAGCCTGCCCAATACGCCCGGCACGATTGACGCGGATTACCGCGGTCCGCTGGGCGTTTTGTTGATCAATCTGGGCCATGAACCTTATCTGATCGAACATGGCGCGCGCATCGCCCAAGCGATTATCGCGCCGGTGGTGCAGGCCCGTTTTGAGGTCGCGCAGGCGTTGGGCGACACCGCGCGCGGGCAGGGGGGCTTTGGCTCCACCGGAAAGCACTAGGCGATGCTGGGGCTGATCCTTTTGGCGGCAATTCTTGGTTTGGGGCTGTTCATGCGGGCCTCGGCGCGCGCAGTCTGGGCGATGCTTGGGCTTGTATGGCTGGCGCTGATCATCGCGCATCTACCGGTTCAGGGATTGGTGCCGCTGGGACAAACTCTGGGCGGATCGCTCGCGGGTTGGTTGGGGCTGGGCGTAGTCGCGGCGTTGGTTTTGGCTTATCGCACGATGCTGCGTGCCATTCGTGCCCGCGCGGTTGACCCCTCTGTGGCGCCTGCAAAGTCGGGGTCGTTTTCGGGTGCGGAGCTGGATCGCTACGCCCGCCACATCATGCTGCGCGAGATCGGCGGGCCGGGGCAGAAAAAGCTGAAATCTGCCAAGGTGCTGGTGATCGGTGCGGGGGGGCTTGGTTCGCCCGTCTTGCTGTATCTCGCGGCGGCGGGTGTGGGGCAGATCGGGGTGGTCGATGATGATGTCGTGTCCAGTTCCAATCTGCAAAGACAGGTCATTCACCGCGACGCCGATATCGGTTTGCCTAAGGTATTTTCAGCGCAAAAGGCGATTGCGGCGCTCAACCCGCATATTCAGGTCTTGCCGTATCAGCGCCGC
>JAFGWK010000251.1 GCA_016937195.1 Paracoccaceae bacterium
GGCGTCGAGGAATTTAGTGATTTATTTCCTGAAATGCCCTTTCGCGTAAAGAAACGATAAGAAATAACTGTTTCGATATCGGAAATTGATGCGCCTGAAGGCGATGAAACTTGGATTTGGATGGCAAAGACACCGCAAAGTTCCTTTCTTGACCGTGTGGTTCAGCGGCGCGCTTTGGCGCGGTGGCGCAAGGCTGCGCGGGCTGCGGGCAGTCTGGGCTTTGCACATCTGCCGCTGCTGCGCTCGGATGCGCGCGCGCTGCGCCGTGAAATCGACGCCGTACTGCATCAGGTCGAAGGGCGGATGCAACTGCCTCGCATTGGGGCAGATTCGGTGCCTGCGCCGCCAACAAGTGACTGGACCTGGCGCCCCGAGCTATGGCGTGGTCCGGTTTCTCCCTTTGGGATTGCAGGCGCGCAAAGCCGCGCGCAACTGGGCCGGGAGCTGACGCTATTTCACGACTGCCCCGAATCTGAGATCACATTGCGCCAGATTCGCAATCGCCACGAGACCGATCTCGCACCGTTTGCGCTACGCATGGATGTGTTTCGCTTTGGCGGCTCGTTTCTGTCCTTCGTGCTGGATCTGCCCGAAACGGCGCTGCGCGGGTTGCACCTCAACCATCTGGTGCGCCTTGACCTGAAGCTGGAGCTGGAACGACCGCTTGAGATTTTCTGTAGGCTCAACATCAAGCATGGGCCAAATAACGAGCAACTGGTGCGCGAAATGCCCTTGTCGCAGGGTGACAGCTTTGTGGAATTCGATCTGGCCTACACGCGGATGAATGAAAAGCGGCTGGAAAAAGCTTGGGTCGACATCATTTTTGAACGCCCTGCGATGAACCAGATCGTACTGCGCGACATGACATTCTCGCGCTATCCGCGGGCCGATATATGAGGGGTTTGCCATGCTGGAAATGACGCGCATGCGGGCTGGTCACTGGGAGGCGATCTGTCATCAAGAGGCCGCACCCGATTTGGAGGTGCTGCATCTGGGTCAGGTGCTGGACGGGCTGACGGTAACTCGCTCGGCAGAGGAATGGCAGATCTCGCAACCCATACCGGCAGAACTGCTGTCGGACGGGGTTTTGAGCTTTGTTGTGCGCGATTGCGCCAGCGGAGCGGAGGTTGCGCATTTCACAATCGTGGCAGGCGAACCGCTGGCCGACGATCTGCGCGCCGAGATCGAGTTGCTGCGCGCCGAGTTGGACCTGTTGAAACAAGCGTTCCGTCGTCATTGCGCCGAGAGCGAGGCGTAAGTCAGGCCGCGCGGATTTGACCTTGCGAGCGGCGCTGCGCGCGCCTAGCCTCCAGCGCAAATTCATGGAGACGAAAATGGCGAAAATTGAAGCGCGACTGGAAGAACTCGGGATCACTTTGCCTGCGGCCCCTGCGCCTGCGGCGAATTATGTGCCTTTCGTGCGCAGCGGGAATTTGCTGTATGTCTCGGGACAAATCTCGAATGGGCCAGACGGGCTGATTTTGGGTCGCCTTGGTGCGACGATGGATGCCGATGAGGGCGCCGCCGCAGCGCGGTTTTGCGGGCTGGCGCTGATCGCGCAAGCAAAGGCAGCGCTTGGCGATCTGGACCGCGTGACGCGGGTGGTCAAGCTGACTGGCTTCGTCAATTGCACACCCGATTTCACCGACCAACCGAAGGTCGTGAACGGATGTTCGGATTTGATGGTCGAGGTGTTTGGCGATGCTGGGCGGCATGCACGCGCTGCCGTGGGTGCGCCAAGCCTGCCGCTGGGCGTTGGTGTCGAAATCGAGGCCATTTTCGAGGTCGAATGATGACGCTGCATCCTGCGTTTCTGACTCAACCGTTGGCGCATCGCGCGCTGCATGACAAGGCGGCGGGCCGTCCTGAGAATAGCCGCGCGGCGATACGCGCGGCGATCTCGGCGGGGTATGGGATTGAAATCGATCTACAGCCCGCGGCTGATGGCGTGGCGATGGTGTTTCACGATTACGGCCTGCAACGGCTCACCGGAGAAACCGGCCCTGTGAAGGGGCGCACCGCGGCGGAACTGTCGAACATCGTTCTGAGTGGCGGGGACGAGGGTATCCCCACGCTTGCCGAGGTTCTGGAGCTGGTGGGCGGGCGCGTACCGCTACTGATTGAAATCAAGGATCAGGACGGCGCGATGGGCCCCGATGTCGGCCCACTTGAGACTGCGGCAGCGGAGTTGCTGCGCAGCTATTCTGGGCCGCTGGCGGTGATGTCCTTCAATCCTCATTCGATCGCGGCCTTTTCCAAGGCGGCACCGGATATCTGCGTCGGACTGACCACATCCGCCTATGACGCTCAGGATTGGCAATTGTTGCCCGCCGCAAGGCGCGATGCGCTGCGCCTTATTCCCGATTTCGACGCTTTGAATGCGCAGTTCATCTCGCATGAGGCGAAGGATCTGGACTCGCCGCGTGTGGCAGAACTGAAAGCGCGCAATGTGCCGATCTTGTGCTGGACGATCCGCTCGCTAGAGGCCGAAACGCAAGCGCGACGAGTGGCCGATAACGTGACATTTGAAGGCTATCTTTCGCCCCTGCCCGCTTGACCAAAAGGCCGCTTGCCCCAAGTTCAGCAAAAGACCGCGCGAACCCCGATAGGTGCCATGGATCAAGGCGTTGAAATAACGCTTTATTCGGACATTTCCGAAATAAGCGAAGCAGATTGGAATGCCTGCGCCTGCCCTGAGGTGGCCGAAGGTGCGCGCGCGCTTGATCCGTTCACAACACATCGATTTTTGGGCGCTTTGGAGGCATCGGGATCGGTCGGGCCGGGCACGGGCTGGGATGCACGCCATCTGGTCGCAAAGATTGAGGGGCGGGTGATTGGCGTCGCGCCGCTTTATGTCAAAAGCCATTCTCAGGGCGAATATGTGTTCGATCATGGCTGGGCAGACGCGTTTGAGCGCGCGGGCGGGCGCTATTACCCCAAGCTGCAATGCGCGGTGCCTTTTACGCCGGTGACGGGACGGCGCTTGCTGGTGCTGCCGGGTCTGGAAGAGGTCGGTCGCACTGCGCTGCTGACGGGCATGGCACAAATTGCCGAGGGCGCGGGCGTGTCGTCGGTCCACATGACCTTTTGCACGCAACCCGAGATGGAGGCCGCTGCCGACGCAGGTTGGCTGGCGCGCATCGGTCAGCAATTTCACTGGATCAACCGCGGTTATGCCAGTTTCGACGATTTTCTCGGCGATCTATCGTCTCGCAAACGCAAGGCGCTGCGCAAGGAGCGCGCGCGGGCGCAGGCGTTTGGCGGGCAGATTGTTCAGCTTACAGGCGATGATATTCGCCCCGAGCATTGGGATGCGTTCTGGACGTTTTACCAAGATACCGGCAGCCGGAAATGGGGTCGCCCTTATCTAACGCGGGCTTTTTTCGACGCACTGCATGAAATGCGCGACGATGTGCTACTGGTATTGGCGCTGCGCGATGGCAATCCGATTGCGGGGGCGCTCAACTTGATCGGGCACGAGGCGCTATTCGGGCGCTATTGGGGCTGCATCGAAGATCATCCCTATCTGCATTTCGAGCTGTGCTATCATCAGGCCGTCGATTGGGCGATTGCGCACGGATTGCAACGGGTTGAAGCCGGGGCGCAGGGCGAGCACAAGCTGGCACGCGGCTATCTGCCCGTGCCGACCTATTCGGCGCATTGGATCGCTCACGAGGGATTGCGCCGCGCTGTCGCGGACTACCTTGAAGGCGAACGCGCCGCCGTCGATGAGGATATCGAGGTTCTGAACGAAATGGGTCCGTTTCGATCTAATCGGGAACCCTAAACGGGAACCCGCGTTTGTCACGGAATAAACCGAGGGGAAATGGATGACTTTGGAAGAACTTACGAATGTCAGCGGCTGGCTGACACAATCGCGTATCGACGCGGCGATCCTTGTGGCGGTGAATGTCGTGGCGGCGCTGGTGATCCTGCTGGTCTCTATGACGATCTCGTCCTGGGCCAAGCGCAAGATCGCGGGGCTTTCGAACACTCATGAAAAACTGGACAATACGCTATTCGGATTTCTCGGGAATCTTGCGAAATATCTGATCCTAGGGATCGGTATCATTTTCATTCTCAACCGCTTCGGGATTCAGACGACGTCGCTGGCAGCTCTGGTCGGTGCGGCAGGTTTGGCCATTGGCCTCGCGCTGCAAGGCGCGCTGAAGAACCTCGCCGCCGGGGTGATGATCATCATGTTTCGCCCGTTCCGGCAGGGCGATTTCATCGCAGCCGGTAGCGAAAGCGGCACCGTGACTGAGATCCAGTTGTTTTACACGGTTTTGACGACCTATGACGGGTTGCAGATCATCGTCCCGAATGGCGATATCTGGGCAAGTTCGATCATCAATTACTCGGCCAATGCGACACGGATGATGGATCTGACGATTGGGGTCGCCTACAATGCCGATCTCAAAAAGACGCAGTCTATTCTTGAGGCCATCTCGACCTCGGATTCCCGTGCTTTGTCCGACCCCGCTCCGACGATCCGGGTGAAGGCGTTGGGCGATAGCTCGGTTGATTTCACGTTCCGGGTCTGGGCCAATTCAAGCGATTATTGGGCTTTGCAGGCCGAGATGCTGCGCAAAATCAAGGAAGAGTTCGATGCCAATGACATTGGTATCCCCTTCCCGACGCGCACTTTGGAAGTGGTGCAAATGCCGCGCATTGAAACGGTGCAGAAGCAACCTCAAAGCGGGGCGGCCTAGGCTGGCCCTTCGCGTGCCGGGAGCTATCTGAAGGATTTGGCAAATAGGGAGCGACCGATGACCTCGAAACTCGACGCCGAAGAACGCAAAGCGCTGCTGCGCGGACTGGAAGATACGGGCTGGCGCGCGGCACCAGAAGGTGATGCGCTAGTCAAGCGGCTGTTGTTCAAAGATTTCTCTGCCGCATGGGGATTCATGTCACAGGCCGCACTTTGCGCAGAGAAGATGGATCACCACCCCGATTGGCGCAACGTCTATAACAAGGTCGAGATCACGCTTTTGACGCATGATTGCGGCGGCGTCAGCGTGCTGGATATCGAATTGGCGCGCGCGCTGGATGCGCTGACGGATGATCGCTGCGAAGTCGATCGCGATATCGGGCGTCCAATCATGCGCCTTGCCGATACCGCGCCCGAATAGGCTTAGGTTTGGCGGAGAGCGCAAACTCTCCGCCAAACGCCATCAGATCGCGGCCAATAGACCTTCGCCCGCCGAAGCCTCGCAAGTGCCGGGGCTTTCCTCGACATGCAGAACTTTGACAACGCCGTCTTCGACCAGCATCGCATAGCGACGTGAGCGGTTGATCAGGCCCGCAGACGGGGCTGTGAAATCCATTCCGATGGCTTGGGTAAACGCGCTCTCAGCATCAGCCAACATCGTCAGCCCCGCTGCAGTCGCGCCAGTCGATTCACCCCAAGCCTGCATTACAAAGGGGTCGTTGACCGAAACGCAGATGATTTCCTCTACACCCTTTGCGGCAAACGCATCTTTGGTGCGCATAAAGCTGGGCACATGAGCGGTCGTGCAGACACCTGTGTATGCGCCCGGCACAGCGAAGATCACGATCTTGCGGCCCTTCATCTTTTCGCCAAGGCTGACATCTTGCGGGCCTTCGCTGCCCATAGAAAGAAAGGTGGCGCCTGGAAGGACGTCGCCGGTGGTGAGTGTCATGGAATGCTCCGTTGCTGTCGCGTTGCGTTTGTTGCTTGGGACGATATAGGGTCAAGCGCGGATGAGGCCAGTGGAGATTAATATGAGCGGCATCGTTATCGTTGGAGCGGGTCAGGCAGCAGCCTCGATGGCGGCGAAACTGCGCGGTCTTGGCTATGACGGCGCGCTCAGTGTTGTCGGGTCTGAACCCGTGCCGCCCTATCAACGCCCCCCCCTGTCCAAAGCCTATTTGCTGGGCGACATGGCGGTCGAGCGGCTGACGCTGCGCGCCGATAGCTGGTGGGCGGAAAACGATGTGAGCCTGCATCTGGACAGCACGGTGAGCGCGATTGATCCCGACGCGCGGGTGGTCACTTTGTCGAATGGGGAAACCCTTGATTATAGCGAGTTAGCGCTTTGCACGGGGGCCACGCCCAAGCGCTTGCCAGCCGCGATTGGCGGGACATTGGGCAATGTCTTTACCGTGCGCAATTTGGCAGATGTCGATGCGATGCGCGCGTTATTCGTAGCGGGCAAGCGGCTGGTAGTGATTGGCGGCGGCTATATCGGCCTTGAGGCGGCGGCAGTGGCGCGCAAGCTGGGGCTTGAGGTCACACTGATCGAGGCCGCGCCGCGTATTCTGGGCCGCGTGGCCTGTGCGCAAACGGCGGATGCGATCCGCGCGCTGCATCGCGCGCATGGGGTCGAGATCATCGAAGGCATCGGCCTTACGCGGTTGACGGGGGATGCGCAGGTCACCGGGGCCGAGCTGCAAGATGGCCGCAAAATCGCTGCGGATTTCGTGGTGGTCGGCATTGGCGTCACCCCCGATGACGAGATCGCCCGCGCGGCGGGGATTGCTTGCGACAATGGGATCGCGGTTGATGCACAGGGACGCAGCTCTGATCCGCATATCTGGGCAGCAGGCGATTGCGCGTCCTTTCCCTACGCGGATAGCAGGCTGCGGCTGGAAAGCGTGGGCAACGCGATTGATATGGCAGAATTGGTGGCCGCGAA
>JAFGWK010000252.1 GCA_016937195.1 Paracoccaceae bacterium
GCCGTGAACTTCGTGCCCAAAGTCAAGCTTGAGATCGTTGTCGCCGACGGTCTGGCTGATGAGGTCGTCGATACGATCCTGAAAGCCGCCAAGACCGACAAAATCGGTGATGGTAAAATCTTCGTTCTCGATGTGGGTCAGGCGGTGCGTGTCCGGACCGGCGAAACCAATGACGATGCGCTCTGAGACGCGACAGGGGGAAAGTAGGACTATGAAAAACCTTTCGAAAATTACGGGTCTTGCGGCGGTCCTCGCTGCTGTGGCGTTGCCCGCGCTTGCTCAGGATGCGGCACCTGCCGCGATGGATCCACCGGCCAATGAGATCGGCTTTATCCTGAACACCTTCATGTTCCTCGTCACGGGCTTCCTCGTGATGTGGATGGGGGCTGGGTTCTCGATGCTCGAAGCGGGCCTTGTGCGTTCCAAGAACGTCACGATGCAGTCGCTCAAGAACATCTCACTCTTCGCGATTGCGGCGATCATGTATTACCTGATCGGTTATAACCTGATGTATCCGGGCGACGGCTGGTCGATCAACGGCGTGCTCGGCGCCTTCTCGACGACCTCGCTAGAGCCTGTTGGCGTTGGCGCTGACAAGGTTGACCTGACCTACGCGTCTGTCGGTTCGGACTTCTTCTTCCAGTTGATGTTCTGTGCCACGACTGCTTCGATCGTTTCGGGCACGCTGGCCGAGCGCATCAAGCTGTGGCCGTTCCTGATCTTCACTGTGATTCTGACCGGCTTCATCTACCCGATCCAAGCGTCTTGGAAGTGGGGCGGTGGCTTCTTGGATACCGATTTCGGCTTCCTCGACTTTGCGGGCTCGACGGTTGTGCACTCGGTCGGTGGCTGGGCTGCTTTGGCAGGCGCGCTGATCCTTGGACCGCGTATCGGCAAGTATAAGGACGGCAAAGTCCATCCGATGCCGGGTTCGAACCTGACGCTCGCAACGCTGGGTACGTTTATCCTGTGGCTGGGTTGGTTCGGCTTTAACGGTGGTTCGCAACTGTACATGAACACCGTGGGCAACGTGGCTGACATATCGCGTATCTTCGCCAACACCAATACGGCAGCGGCTGGCGGAGCGATTGCAGCCCTGATCCTGACGCAACTGCTGTACAAAAAGCCCGATCTGACGATGGTGCTGAACGGCGCGCTGGCGGGTCTTGTGTCGATCACCGCAGAACCGCTGACGCCGAGCCTTGGCGCAGCTACCATCATTGGTGCGATCGGCGGTATCATCGTGGTCTTGCTGGTTCCGATGCTCGACAAGCTGAAAATCGATGATGTTGTCGGCGCGATCCCGGTCCACCTGGGCGCTGGTATCTGGGGCACCTTGGCGGTTCCGATCACCAACTCCGATGGTACCTTCTACGGTCAGATCGTTTCGATTATCATTGTTGGCCTGTTCGTCTTCGTGGTGTCGGCTATCATCTGGTTTATCCTGAAGATGACGATGGGCATCCGCGCTCCGGCAGAAGACGAGCTGATGGGCTTGGACAAGGCGGAACTGGGTATGGAAGCCTATCCGGAATTCACCAACTGATCTAAGCGATCACCGAAATAGGAAAAGGCCCGGAGTTTGCTCCGGGCCTTTTTATGTTCGCAGCAGAAGTGGCGTTACTCCATCGCGGGCGCCGCTTCTTGCTTGCCTTGGGTCGGGGTGGAGTAATCAGGTTTACGTAGGAAGAACACCAGCGGGATCGCCGCAAGCGTGATCCACATCATGAACTTGAAATCATCCAGATAGGAAATCATCGCGGCTTGCTGCGTGGTTAGGTTGTCAAGCACCTGATAGACCGCCGTCTCACCGTATTGGCCTAAGGCAGAACCACCCGAGGCCAGCCCTTGCAGGTTCTGCGGGTTTATCCCCGAGGCGAGTTCGGAGTGATTCACCGCAATCATATGGGTGAGCAGTGCCGTCACAATCGAAATCCCGATCGACGAGCCGATATTGCGCACGAGGCTGAAGAGCGCCGTCCCATCACCGCGATATTTCGGGTCGAGCGTGGCAAAGGCAAGCGTCGAGATCGGCACGAACACAGAGCCAAGCCCAAATCCCTGCACCACCCCCGAGAGGACGATCCATTTTGGTCCCATCAACGGCGAAAACGTGGACATCATATGCAGCGAATAGGCCGTCAATGACAGGCCGACCGCGACCAGAATGCGCAGATCGACATATTTCACCAGCCGCCCGATCAGCAGCATCATGATCATTGCGCCCACGCCGCGCGGCGACATCACCAACCCGGTCGTCAGCGTTGGATAGCCGAAGATGCTCGACAGCATCGGTGGCAGCAGCGCCAGCGACGCCAGCAGCACGATCCCGACGATGAAGATGAACACCAGACCCATCGAGAGGTTGCGATCAAGGAACATATGCGGATCAATGAAGGGCTTTTTCGCCCCCATGATCCAAATAACAAAGACCCAGAAACCGCAGACAGACAGCGCAAGCTCAATCCAGATTTCAAGCGATGAAAACCAGTCCAGATCCGAACCACGATCCAGCATTAGCTGCAATGCACCAATCCCAATCGCGAGGGCTGCAAAGCCGAAGAAGTCGAACTTGATCTTGCGTTTGGGCATTTCGGGCAGAAAGAATAACGCTCCCGCAATCGCAATCATGCCAAGCGGCACGTTGATGTAGAACACCCAGCGCCAGTTGAGCGTCTCGGTCAGATAGCCGCCCAGTGTCGGGCCGATGATCGGCCCCAGCATGATGCCCGCGCCAAATACCGCCATAGCTTGGCCGTGCCGTTCACGCGGGTTGATATCGAGCATGAAGTTCTGTGCCAAAGGTACGATGGCTGCGCCGAAGATACCTTGCACGAGACGAAACGCGACCATTGTGTTCAATGACCAAGCAACGCCGCACAACATCGAAAAAAGTACGAACCCGACGACCGAAACCATGAATATCTCGCGCCGACCGAACTGGTTGGCCAGCCAACCCGACATTGGCGTGACGATTGCGGCCGCCACAATGTAAGATGTCAGCACCCAATTGATCGTATCGCGTGACGCACCCAGATCGGCCCGCATATCGGGCAGCGCGACGTTGGCGATGGTCGTATCAAGCACCTGCATGATCACGGCCAGCATCAGCGAGGCCATGATCAACCCGCGGTGGGGTACGTTATGTGGGTCGATTGCCTTGGGCTGTTTGGCCTCGGGGCTATCGGTGGCAAGCTCAGCCATAGATTATTGCCCCTGATTTTCGGGCGCGGCCTGCGCCTTGCCGCCCATCAGCTGACCAAGGTTTGACTTGATATTGGTATCTACCGTCACCTTTGCCGAGAGGCCCGCACGCAACCCCGTGAGGTCCGAGTCTTTTGCCAGCCGTAACCGCACGGGCACGCGCTGGGTCACTTTCACCCAGTTCCCGGTCGCATTTTGCGCAGGCAGGATCGAGAATTCCGCCCCCGTTCCCGCGCCGACGGCCTCGACGGTCGCGTTATACTTACGGCCGGGGAAAGCGTCGAACGAGATTTCTGCGGATTGACCGGCTGCCATGTGCGTCAGCTCGGTTTCTTTGAAGTTCGCGATAACCCATACGTCAGACGTATCGACAAGCGTGAACACGCTTGCGCCAGCGCTGACCATCTCGCCCGCTTTGAACGAGGCCGCCTGATAGATCACACCGTCGGTGGATGCGTGAATTTCGGTTTGCTCGAGATTGTACTTCGCGTCATTCACAGCCGCGATAGCAGCTTTGACCGAGGGGTGGTCGTCGACCGCAATCTCGGGGTCGCCATCAAGGGCAACCTTGGCGGAGGCGACCTTTTGCTGGGCTGATGCGAGCGTGTCGATTGCTGCCTGAGTTTTGGTGCGTTGCGCATCCAGCGAGGTGCGGCTGGTGGTGCCGCTTGCTGTTAGGCTTTCTTGACGCACGAGCTGCTTTTTCTCGTAATCGGCATTGTCGGCGGCCTGCTTTTCATCCGCCACCGCTGCCTTATAGGCCGCACGCAATTGTTCGACCTGAAGCTTGGCGGTCGAAAGCCCTGCCTCTGCCTTGGCCAAGGCCAATTCGTAGGGTTTCTTGTCCAGAACGAACAGAGGATCGCCCTTTTTGACATGCTCGTTTTCCGAGACGAACACTTTCGTCACCCGACCCGAGATCTGGGTCGCTACCGGAATTCGCGCCATCTGGTAATTGGCGTTCTCGGTGGTCTCCGAGCCGCCCGAACTAAGCCAATACCACGCGCCACCAAGCACGATCAGCGCGGGAACAAGCATCAGGAGCCACGTTTTCGGGCCCTTTTTCTCTTTCTTTTTAGCGTCCTGCCCTTCGGTTTGGGCGTCTTTTTTTGTGGTGTCGTTACTCATGATGGGCCTCGGAACTCTGGGAGGGGCTCTCCTCATCGGAGAGATTGTGGACGATTTTTTGCAAAGAACTCATGACCTGTTTGACCGCGCGGTCTGACAGGCCGTTGAGCGCTTTGGCGTATATGGCTTCGGCGATGTCATGCGCCTCTTCAAAGGCAGAACGGGTTTTCGCCGTAGGATGGATCAGCTTGACGCGCCGGTCGTTGCAGTCGGGTTTGCGCAGCACCCAATCGGCCTCTTCCATGCGGTCTACAAGGCGCGAGACCGAGATCGGCTCGATTTCCAGCAATTCGGCCAGACGCGCCTGTGCCAGCGGGCCTTCGCGCTTAAGATAGACTAGCAACCGCCATTGCGCGGTGGTCAGGCCCAGCTCATTGGCGCGCTTTTCAAAGCGACGCCGGATCAACCGGGTCGCGTCATGCATCAGGAAGCCTAGGCTTTGTTCGGGCATTATGTGCTCCGGCGTATCGGGAATATCATAAGCCCTTACATTATAAGCTTGCTTACTATTTCAAGGGTGAAATGTGAAAAAACGAAATAAAAAAGACGAAAGCCCTAGGGCTTCCGTCTTTAACCGTCTGGATTTGGAGTTGGTTCCCTAGACGCCCGCGTCGATCAGCGCGCGCGCAAGCAGCGGAACGGATTTTTCGTTCAACCCCGCGATGTTGATGCGCGAATCGCCCACCATGTAGATCGCGTTTTCCGATTTCATCTTGGCGACCTGTTCCGGCGTAGCGCCGAGGCGCGAGAACATGCCGCGATGCTCGGCGACGAAATCGAACCGATCCGAGTTCGACAGGCGACGCAGCTCATCTGCAAGCTGTTTGCGCAGGCCCAGCATGCCGGTGCGCACCTCTTCCAGCTCGGCCTCCCATTCCGCGCGCAGGGCCGGATCGGTCAGCACACGGGTGACCAGCGCCTGCCCGTGATAGGGCGGGAAGGAATAGGTCTGGCGGTTGAGATAGCTCAGCGTGCCTTGCGTGACCGCTTGTGTCGCCGCATCGCCCAGCACCATCAGGCAACCGGTGCGCTCACGGTAGATCCCGAAGTTCTTGGAACAGGATGCGGCGATCAGCACCTCGGGCAGGCGCGACGCGATCAGGCGGGTGCCTGCGGCGTCTTCCTCTAGCCCGTCGCCAAAACCTTGATAGGCAAGGTCGATCATCGGGATCGCGCCGGTCTCTTCGAGCAGATCGGCGACCGCGCCCCATTGTTCAATGGTCAGGTTCGCACCGGTCGGGTTGTGACAGCAGCCGTGCAGCAGCACGATGTCGCCTTTCTTGACCGCTTTCAGGTCTGCCATCATCGCGCCGAAATCCACGCTACGGCTATCGGCATCGAAATAGCGATAGGGCGTGTAGGCTTGCCCCATGAAGTTCAGAATCGACAGGTGGTTCGGCCACGTCGGGTCCGACACCCAGATCGTCGTTCCTTCACTGGCCATGCGCGCCAGCTCAAACCCCATGCGGCACGCGCCGGTGCCGCCCACGGTAGACAGGCACGACAGACGGTCGGTAGGGTAACCCTTGCCCAGCACCATCTCGGCCATTGCGGCGTGGAATTCAGGTTGTCCGGCAAGGCCCGCATAAGATTTCGTGGTCTCGCTATCCCAGACCTGCTTTTCGGCTTTATGCACCGCGGTCATGATAGGCGTGTTGCCGCTGGCATCCTTGTAGACGCCGACGCCCAGATCGACCTTGTTGTCGCGCGGATCGGCGCGATATTCGCCCATCAGCGCCAGAATTTTGTCGGGTGCTTGCGCTTTGAGATTGTTCAGCATCATGCTTCTCCGGTTGCGACCTTGAGGTCGTTATACATGCCCCATTCCGCCCAAGCGCCGTCATAGAC
>JAFGWK010000253.1 GCA_016937195.1 Paracoccaceae bacterium
CGGGCGCGAAGGATCGCTCCTGCACGCCATCGACCGCAGCGTCACCGCTGGAGGGGCGCGCCTATTGGAGCGTCGCCTATCCGCGCCTTCGCGCAACCTGTCTGAAATTCACGCACGCCATGACGCCGTTCGGTTTCTGCTCGAACAGTCGCGGTTCGGCGATGATCTGCGCGCAGACCTCAAACGGTGCCCCGATATGGATCGCGCCTTGTCCCGCCTCGCGCTGGACCGCGGCGGTCCGCGAGACATGACAGCGATCCGCAACGGGCTTGAGCAAGCCGGACGCATTGCCGAGGCACTAGAGCGAACCGATGCTCCCGATTTGCTAAAGGTCGCTGCGGATACGCTGATCGGTCATCAAGATCTCGTCGCCCTTCTGGATGCCGCGTTGATTGCAGAGCCGCCACTTTTGGCCCGCGATGGCGGCTTCATCGCCGCTGGCTATGATGAAGAACTCGACCAGACGCGACAGTTGCGCGACGAAGGTCGCAGCGTGATCGCAAAGATGCAGGCCGAGTATATCGACGCCACGGGCATCACGGGCCTGAAGATCAAGCATAACAACGTGCTGGGCTATTTCATCGAAACCACGGCGACACATGCTGAAAAGATGCTCGCCCCGCCGCTCTCGGAGCGGTTTATCCACCGTCAAACGACCGCCAATCAAGTACGCTTCACGACCGTAGAGTTAAGCGAGTTGGAAACCCGTATTCTGAACGCCGGAAATCACGCGCTAGAAATCGAAAAACGGCTCTATGCCACCTTAAAAAATGCAATTCTTGATCAATCCGGCCCCATCGGTGAGGCCTCACGCGGGCTGGCAGAAATTGACCTCGCCGCCGCTTTTGCGACCTTGGCGCGAAACGAAAACTGGGCCGAGCCCAAAGTTGATGACAGCCGGGCCTTTGAGATTTCGGGTGGGCGCCATCCGGTCGTTGAGGCCGCGCTCAAAAGATCTGGCGAGCCGTTCATCGCAAATGACTGCGGCCTGACCAGCGGAGCGACTCCTGCTATTTGGTTGCTCACCGGCCCGAACATGGCTGGTAAATCAACATTCCTGCGCCAGAACGCCTTGATCGCGCTGCTCGCACAAGCTGGCAGCTTCGTCCCCGCAAAAAGCGCCCATATCGGAATTGTTTCACAGCTTTTCTCACGTGTGGGTGCCGCGGATGACCTTGCACGCGGGCGCTCGACCTTCATGGTGGAGATGGTCGAAACCGCCGCGATCCTCAACCAAGCGGATGACCGCGCCTTGGTGATCCTCGATGAAATCGGGCGCGGCACGGCCACTTATGACGGACTGTCCATCGCATGGGCCGTGATGGAGCATCTACACGCGAGCAACCGCTGCCGTGCGCTTTTCGCGACCCATTACCACGAAATGACCGCGCTTTCGGCCAAGCTTGACGGAGTTGAGAACGCAACCGTCACCGTCAAAGAGTGGGATGGCGAGGTGATTTTCCTGCATGAGGTGCGCAAAGGCGCGGCGGATCGGTCATATGGCGTTCAAGTTGCGCGTCTGGCAGGGCTACCCAGTTCAGTTGTCGAACGTGCCCGCGTTGTGCTGGATGCTTTGGAAAAGGGTGAGCGCGAAAACGGCGGCAAAAAGCAGGCCGTAATTGATGATCTACCCCTGTTTTCAGTCTCTAACACGCCGCAACCCAGCCCCAAGCCCACCGGAAACTCCGAACTGGAAGACGCGTTGAAATCCATCACCCCTGATGAGATGTCACCGAAAGAGGCATTGAACGCACTTTACGAATTGCGTGCACTCCTCACGGAATAATCTGAATTTATGAAATTCTGACGGTGGCGGGGGAATGGCTCCCCCCGCCCCTACTAATCAGGATTTCGGCGTTGAACTCACGCCAACTTTCGCCGGCCGCAACAGCCGGTCGTGGATCATGAAGCCGTGCTCCATGACCTGAATGATATCACCCGCTTTGGTGCCCGCGACGGGTGCTTCGAACATTGCTTCGTGCTGCTGAGGATCAAAACGATCCCCGATTTGGGGCACAATTGACGTGATCCCATGGCGCGCGAAGACGTTGATCAGCTCGCGCTGCGTCAGCTCGATCCCCTCCAGCACCGGGCCCGCTTGTGCGCGCTGCTCTTCCGTCACCGCCTCGAGGGCGCGCTGCAACGCATCAAATACCGGCAGCATATCGCGCGCCAAACGCGAACCGCCGTAATTCGAAGCTTCTTGCCGCTCTTTGTCGGCGCGCTTGCGCGCGTTCTCAGCATCAGCCAAAGCGCGCATGAAACGATCACGGAACTCATCACGCTCAGCGCGCAACTGTTCGATCTCATCAACGCTCTCGGCCATGATGTCCTCAAACGAGTCATCCACATGGGCCTGATCTTCGGCAAACTCGTCTTTCTTATCGCTCATGCCATTCACCCCTTGCTCTGGCCGGAAATCAACCGCCCGACCAGCTGCGCTGTATAATCCACGATCGGTACGATCCGTCCGTAATTAAGCCGCGTCGGCCCAATCACACCCACCGCACCGATGATCTTACGGTCAGCGTTCATATAAGGAGAGACCACCAAAGAGGAACCCGAAAGCGAGAAAAGTTTGTTCTCAGAGCCAATAAAAATACGCACACCCTCGCCGTCTTCGGCCAGATTGAGGAATTCTGCGATGTCGCGCTTACGTTCCAGATCGTCGAACAGAGTTCGGATTCGATCCAAATCAACCTCTTCTCCCAGTAAATTCGCCCGCCCGCGCACGATTAAGCGCTCTGAGCGCTCGCCCTTATCCTCCCAAGCGGCCAATCCGTTATCAATCAGCTCGGCGGCCAGCGAATCAATTTCCTGCCGCCGATTGGCGACTTGATGTAAAATATGAGCGCGCAATTCCGACAAGGTGCGCCCTTCGGCCATCGCATTGAGGAAATTAGCGGCCTCGCGCATTGATGATGGCGTTTGCCCGATGGGCGGCGTGAATACACGATTTTCAACCTGTCCATCGGCAAAAACGAGAACCACCAAGGCCCGGTCCACCGCAAGCGAGACAAATTCGATATGCCGGATCGGCGCCTCTTGTTTGGGGGCTAAAACGAGGCTCGCGCCCTGCGTCATCCCCGAAAGCGCGCTAGAGACGCGGCCCAAAATAGACCCTACATCACCGGAATTCGCCCCCATTGTCGCCTCAAGCGCCGCGCGGTCTGAATTATCCAGGTGACTAAGCTCCATCACGCCATCAACAAACATCCGCAGTCCCATCTGCGTCGGTATCCGCCCCGCAGACACATGCGGACTATCCAAAAGTCCGAGAAGTTCGAGATCCTGCATCACGTTGCGAATGGTCGCGGGTGACAGCTTTTCACTCATCTGCTGGGTCAGCGTGCGTGAACCAACAGGGTCACCCGACGACAAATAGCCCTCTACTACCCGACGAAATACCTCGCGGGAGCGGTCATTCATCTCGGCCAGAATATCTTTCTTGTCAGTCATCTCAGCGCGCCTCCGAGTGAATTAAAGCTGCGTGAGGCCGGACGTCAATCTCAGCTTTCGGGGTTGCATCGTAGCCCCCCGCGGCTCAAATGGAATCAAATCAGTTGAGAGGATTCAAAGATGCGCCCTTCTGGCAGAGAGTTAAGCGACCTTCGCACGATTTCAATCGAAACAGGTGTAACAAAACACGCCGAAGGCTCGTGCCTGATCAAAATGGGCGACACCCACGTTCTATGCACCGCCTCTATCGAAGATCGCGCGCCCTCTTTCCTCAAGGGCTCGGGCCTTGGTTGGGTCACCGCCGAATACGGGATGCTACCGCGCGCAACGAATACCCGGAACCGTCGCGAGGCCGCTGCAGGTAAGCAAGGCGGGCGCACCGTGGAAATCCAACGCCTGATCGGGCGTGCACTGCGCGCTGGCGTTGATCGCTCGGCTTTGGGTGAACGTCAAATCGTCGTCGATTGTGACGTTATCCAAGCTGACGGCGGCACGCGCTGCGCCTCGATCACCGGGGGGTGGGTTGCGCTGCGTCTGGCAGCCAACAAGTTGATGAAGTCGGGTGCTTGCACCTCTGATCCCCTGCTCGATCACGTCGCTGCGATTAGCTGCGGCATCTACGCGGGCCAGCCCGTCGCCGATCTGGATTATGCCGAAGATAGCGAAGCAGGCACTGACGGCAATTTCATCATGACCGGCGCGGGGAAGCTGATTGAAGTGCAAATGTCGGCAGAAGGCGCCACCTTCTCTCGTGATCAAATGAACAAACTGCTGGATATGGCCGAGGCTGGCGTCGCGCAGTTGGTCGAGGCGCAGAAGGCGGCAATCGGATGAGGAAATTCACCGATACCAAGCTGCTGGTGGCCACGCATAACGCGGGGAAACTCGAAGAAATCGTCTCTATCC
>JAFGWK010000001.1 GCA_016937195.1 Paracoccaceae bacterium
CCGCCAGCGCTGGACGGGTCCAGATCATCGGCGGCTTTTTGTAAGCGGCGCGTCTTTTGCCAGAACTCGCCCTCGTAATCCCAAAGGCGGGGCAGGGCCTTGGAGGCGGGGTCCGTGGCTGGCTCGTCAAACGCATCGGTGACCTTAGCGGCGTCTTTGCGTAACGCGTCAGTGGCAGCCGCTGCTGCCGTGGCGTCAAACGGCGCTTTCTTGGTCGCCATATCGCCCACGATTTTAAGGTTCTGGCCGAGTCGCTCCATTAGCTCCATGCGCGCACGCACTGTCGGGTCTTTGGCCACATCCTTGGCAGGCGCTATTGAGGCCGTCAGGATGAGGGCCAGTGACAGGCTAAGCGAGGCAGACAGTACGGATCGGGTCATTTCGGTGCTCCGGTGGTTTCGTGCAACCTGCCGTTTATGGGCCAGAAGCGCAATCACGGAACGACCTCGAAAACGAAAACCCCGACCATTTTAGTCGGGGCTTTGGTTGCGGAGCAGAGCGTTTCGACGGTGCGAACTGAGTGGGGGCTGTTAACCGCACCGCCGAAACTGACAGCGTTTTCCGCTAAACCCTTTATTGCGTGCAAAAGCGGCGCGAACGGGTGCGGTTTGAGGCGAATCCAAGGCCTTTTTGTGGCGCACTTGAGGCGTCGTGTCATCAAACGTTACCACGGTTTTCTCTGGTCTTGATTTGTGAGCGCGCCGCGATACCATAAAAATATGACGGCGCAACCGCCCACCCCTTTTCCGCCACGCCCTGCCGAACCGCAGGTCGCTTTTGATCGTGGCGAGTTGAACGTGATTTTGTCGCTTTACGGGCGTGCGGTCGCGGCGGGGGAATGGCGCGATTACGCGATGAGTTTTCTGCGTGAAGTGGCCGTGTTTTCGATCTTTCGTCGCGCCGCCGAAACGCCGCTTTACCGCATCGAAAAACGCCCCGCTTTGCGCAATCGTCAGGGGATGTATGCGGTGATCGGACCACAGGGTCAGGTGTTAAAACATGGTGCAGATCTGCGGGTGGTGCTACGCGAGTTGGATCGCAAGCTGATCCGTTCGGTCGATTAACCGATGATCGCGGTTGTGGCTACTGCGGGGCCTCCGGCGGGAGTATTTATTGGCCAGATGAAAGGGTGGGGCGTTTGCAGCCTAGATAGGGGCTGTCGCCTGTAACTGCAATTCGTGCGAGGCAGGCGTTGATCGGCTCATAGGCGACGCTCATGGTGTGGCCATTGGCGTGGATCAGCGTGTCGGGGTCAGTGACCATCGCGACATGGCCTTTCCAAAAGATCAGATCGCCGCGCTGTAGGGGGGCGCCCTCGGGCAGCGTTTCGCCCAGTTCGTGCCATTGCATATCGCTATCGCCGGGCACGGATTGACCGCAAAGAGCATAGCCAATTTGCACCAGCCCAGAGCAGTCGATGCCGTCACGCGAATTTCCGCCCCACAGGTAGGGCGTACCCAGAAGCGCCTCGGCTACGGTGACGGGGTCGGTGAGCGGAGCGTCCAGTGGTGTCGCGTGTTGGCGGGGTACAAAGCCCTGCGCGGTGATCAAGAATTCTGGCGTTTCACCCTTTACGGTTAGCCGCGCGCCGAGTGAAAGTGCCATCACCTCGCCGCGTTTGATCGAGGCTTCGCGGTAGAGATGTGACGCGGGCGCGGTCACGATATGGCTGGGGGTGGTTCTTGGGCCAAGGGCGGCGTTTGTAACCCAGCCGCAATAGTTGTCCCACGCCGCCTGCACGAAGCTATGCGTTTCGCTTGCCTCGATTACGGTGACCGCCGCGCCAAACAACACTTGTCTGTCGCGTTGGCTGCCCGGGGCCGGGCAAAGATCGGCGGTCGGGATGCAAATACTGGCGGGCGTGCCCTGAGTGTAGTGCTCGGCTTTGACGTGGTCGCGCAGGGTTTCCAAGGCGACGCTTCCCGAGAAGGGCAGGCGGCGTTTATCGCTCATGGCAAAACCTCGTGCAGAGCGGTGAGGATTGCGCGTGCACCTTGGCCAACACCGCCCTTCGGGCGCGCGGGTGCGGGTGCGGGTTGCCAGCCATAGATGTCGAAATGCGCGAACCGCGGAGTTTGCGTGACGAAGCGGCGCAGGAACAAGGCCGCCGTGATCGAGCCAGCCATGCCGCCCGAGGGTGCATTGTCGAGATCGGCGATGCCGGGTTCGATTTTGGACTCATAGGGGGGCCAGAACGGCATGCGCCACAGCGGGTCCGCTGCGGCTTTTGCGGCTTTGGAGAGAGCCGTCGCGAGCACGTCGTCATCCGTATAGAAGGGGGGGAGATCGGGCCCCAAAGCCACGCGCGCCGCGCCCGTCAGCGTGGCCATGCAGATCAGCAAATTGGGACGGTCCTCATCGGCCAGAGCCAAGGCATCCGCAAGCACCAGTCGCCCTTCGGCATCGGTATTATTGACTTCAACGCTTAGGCCTTTGCGTGAGATCAGGATGTCGCCAGGACGGAAACTATCGCCGGACACTGAATTTTCCACTGCCGGGATCAGCACGCGCAGGCGCAGGTTTGCCCCGGTTTGCATGATCATATGGGCCAGCCCCAGCACCGTGGCTGCGCCGCCCATATCCTTTTTCATTAACCCCATCGACGCGCCCGGTTTCAGGTTCAACCCGCCGGTGTCAAAACACACGCCCTTGCAAACCAGTGTTAGTGTCGGGCCGCTCTCTCCCCAACGCAGATCAATCAGCCGCGGTGCCCGTGGCGAGGCGCGCCCGACCGCGTGGATCATTGGGAAGTTCTGCGTCATCAGGTCATCGCCTGTGATGGTCGAGACCTGCGCATTGTGGCGATCTGCAAGAAGACGTGCTGCGGCCTCTAGCTCCGCCGGGCCCATGTCAGAGGCGGGGGTGTTGATTAGGTCGCGCGTTAGCGCCTCGCCCGCTGCCATCGCTTCAAGGCGCGCACGATCCAGCCCGTCGGGGCAGACCAGTCGTGCCTTGGGCGCGAGGTCTGGCGCGTAGCGGGCAAAGCGGTAGCCAGCGAGAAGCCAGCCCAAAGCGGCTTCGTTCAGATCGGCGCTATCCAGATTGCCTTGCAACTGCCATGCGCCCTCGGGCAACGCCGTGGCGGCGGGCGAGAGGGCAAAACGTGTGCGCTGGCGGGCCTGTGTATCGCCCAAACCCAGCAACGCGCCTTCTACGCCAGACGGGCCTGGCAACAGCACCACGCTGCCCGCTGCAGCGCGAAACTCTTGCGCTCGCACAAATTCGGCCTGCGCATTTGGCAGTAATGCCAGTTGCGATTCAAGCGCACCGGGCGCGACCACTATCAGCGGGCGCGCGTCCTTGGCGCTATCGGCAAAACGCATTGCAGGACGTTCGGCGAGAAAGGAAAAATCGGCAGGCATTGCGACTCCTTGGGGCTGGCGGCTCTGCGCAGACTAGCGCCGCCAGCCGCACCCGCAAGGGATCAAAGCCGTAGATCGCCCAAATCCCACACCTCGGTGAGCGAGCGATCTGCAAGGCGCATCAGCCGCGCCAGAACGGCCGCTTGTGCAATATGATCACGCGCCGCAATGCAGGCTTGCAAATCCTGCGCGACCAGGACCAGCGAGCGAAGCCCGATCTGTTCCGCCAGCGTGATCATCGCGTCAAGATCCGCGGTCATCTTATCATAGTGATGCGCTTTTGCCGCTTTCTCGATTGCGACGGCATGTTGGGCGATGTCCTCCATCGCTGCTGAAATAACCTGCTCTGCCGCCGTGTCGCCAAGCTGCGCATACAGCACAACGATGCGTGCAGGATCGAGTGCGCTTGCCTCGTCACATGTGAGCCGCGATACCTGTGTCACCCCAAAACCCCTTTGAGCCAATTGCGCTGCTGGTCCCCACCAGTGCGGTCAGTTTGACAAAGAGGTCTCAATAAAGGGTTATGCGATATCGAAAATTGCTCGAATTAAGTTTCTGGGCGGGCTATTTGAGCCAGAGGAAGACGGCAAACCAGGCGAGGAACCGATGAGAGAGCATGTAAAACCACTGCCAAGCTATCTGGTGGGACGCTATCGCGGCTGGCACGCCACGTCCTATACCGAAAACCGCGCCTGGTATCGTCGGCTGGCAGAAGAGGGGCAGCGCCCCCGCTCGATGATCATCGCATGTTGTGACTCGCGCGTGCATGTGACGTCGATGTTCGGTGCCGATCAGGGCGAATTTTTCATTCATCGCAACATCGCCAATCTGGTGCCGCAGTTTACGCCCGATGGGGATCACCATGGGACCTCGGCAGCGGTCGAATATGCCGTAAAAAGCCTGCGGGTCGCGCATATGGTCGTGCTGGGGCATTCCAATTGTGGTGGTGTGCAGGGCTGTCATGCGATGTGTTCGGGCCAAGCCCCCGAGCTTGAAGAGAAAACCTCGTTCACCGGGGCATGGCTGAACCTGTTGCGTCCAGGCTATGAGCGCGTGGTTGAGCGTAACCCCGAAGATCCGGTGACCGAGCTAGAGCGTGAGGCGGTCAAGGTCAGCCTTGAAAATCTGATGACGTTCCCCTTTGTGCGCGAGGCGCTGGATGCAGACCGCATGACGCTGCATGGGCTGCGCCATGACATCAGCGAAGGTACGCTGGAGCAGTATGACTCTGGGACAGATCGGTTTGAAACAATCTGATTGTCATCAAATCCGGCGCGCGTTCACGCGGTGTTAAGTAAGCACGGGCCAGACTGGGGACATGACCCAAACCCGACTCGTTTCCATGCGCCTCCCCCTTGAGTTGATCGCTTTGATCGAACAGGAGGCGCATGCGTTTGATACCTCTCCGGCAGAGGTGATGCGGCGCGTTTTGCGTATTGGCTTAACACCTGCGACGGAGCCCGATGATGATTTTCCCCCCATCTCGTTGCCCGAAATGGCTGCGTTGCAAGAGGCGCTTGATCTGGCCGAGGGAAGGATTGATTTGCAAATGCGTTTGCGCCGTACGGGTTTGGTGCTGCGCGCAGGCGGGCCGGATGGATGTTTGGGCGTGCATGAATGGCCCTCGGATCGGTTCCTGATCGCGCTGGACGAGATCGGGCCGAGCCTTGGGGAACTGGTGCTGCGGTATCATGCGCCATTTCCGGGCCGACCCTTGTGTAAATCTAACCGCAGTGCGGAGGCGATGCCTTTGGCGGCGCAAGACCATTCGATCTCGCGTCGTTTCGTGTTGCCGCAACTGCGCCCCGCTGCCTAAACCCGTTAGCGCAAGATTTGATCTGTCGGCCAGCTCAGCGTGGTCTCGGTGCGGATCTGTTTCTCCTGTCCGGCGGGCAAATCAAACGTCCAGGCCAGCACGCCGCGTTTGTCGTCGTAATTGCTCGCGCTGGGCTGCACGCTGAATTTGTTCGAGATCTTCAGATCGTCCTGTTCGGAATAGGGTACGCGGTCAATCACGCGCATCGGCCAGTCGCGATTGGTCAGGTTCTTGACGTCGATCTGCACCACTTCGCGCCGTTCGTTGGACTTGGAAATGAGACCGCGATCGCCTTCGCTGGTGTCGGGCATGGTGCGCGTCAGGCGAATCCCCTCAATCGCCCCAAAGCCTAGGCGTAATTTGTCGCCCGCAGCCACCATCGGCAGTTGCATTTGCCCCACCATTGCACCGTCGGCAAACAGATTTGCCGGGCCGGGCAGCAAAATTTCGCCCGTGTCGTTGCGGCCTTCGGCGACGCGGTAGGCCTGCGGATCGCTGAGCGGCACCGCCTCGGCCAGCACGCTGACGGGGATCGTCTTGGCATCCAGTTTCAGGCGCAGGTCATCGACACCATCGCGCAGATCAACGGCTGTCGGGTAGTGATAGGTCACGGTCTCGCCCTGCATTTGCAGCGCGGCCGTGTCACTTAGCGCGGCTTCAACCATCATCGGTTCGGGCGCTGCCATCCCCGAATCTGCGCGCGCAAAGCTTTTGCTGAGGGGTTGTGCAACGCGCGGAGGTCCGATGCGCGCAAGACGCGGATAGACCGGCGTGGGGGCGGATTGCCCGCCGGGGCGCGCCGTGGACAGCGTCAAATCAACGTTGCGCCAATCCTCGCCCGTGGCTTGATGCACTGACACAAAGCGCTCCATATCCAGCGTGTTGCTGGCCGCATCAAGGCGTAGATCGTAGCTCGGTTGCCAGCCTGCATTGCCCGCATAAGAGATGATCGTGAGCGTGCCAGAGCCCTGAACCATCGCGCGTAGCACATCGTGGTTTTGCGTAGGGTTCTGCAACGCATCTAGCGCGGCCTGTGCCTGTTTCACCGCCTCTTGTAGCGGTTTAAGCGCGGTTTCGGCACGGCGTGCATCGGCCTGCGCTGCAATCGCGCGTTCAGAGACGGCAAGGATCTGGTCGCCCACCATCTGCGCCATGGCTTGAAGTTGCGCGGGATCGTTGACCTGCGTGCCAGCGCTTTTGAGAAAGTCGATCTGATCCTGCGCCGCCTGCGCTTTGGCGCGGATCGTGGCGACCTGATCTTGGCCATTGGCAAGCGCCTCAGTTGCTTGAACCAAACGTGCCCGCGCCGCCTTGATTTGCGCGCTGTCGGTGTTGGCAAGCTCTGGGGTGCGCCCGTCGATCAGACTGACCGCGCCGATCTGCACGCCTTGGCCCATCACCCGCAGGGTCGATATATCGGTGCCCTCGGGCAATCCCGGCACCAGCACTTCATGCGGCCCCTCGGAGAGTTTCAGCGTGACATCGCGCACCACTTGGGCACCGCGTGGAAACAGCGTGACGGCGCGGATCGTGGCGGGGGCTTCAATCGTATCGGCAAGGACGGGCGACGCGCCCAAAAGCAATGCGGCGACGAGGGTAATGCGCATGGAACTCCTCCGGTTTAAGCAAGCTCAGGGTGGGACGGTGCGCGCGCGATGGCAATGGGGGGAATAGCGCAGTGTGGGCGAAATCGGCGCAGTTCTGCCCAGATTATGCCTTTGGCGGGGCGACCAACGCTGCGAGCGCCGCGATTTCGGGCGCACCGGTTTGCGCGATTTTGGCCTCAAGGGCGCGATAGGTGGACAGAACGGCCTCGCCTGTTTCGGTCAGCGCCGCGCCACCGCCTTGCGGGCCGCCGCGCACACTGTCGACCAAGGGAGCGCGAAAGGCGCTGTTCATTTCGTCGACCAAAGACCACGCGCGTTTATAGCTCATGCCCATTGCGCGCTCCGCTGCCGAGATCGAGCCCTCGGAGGCGATCGCCTCAAGCAGGCGCGCCTTGCCCGGTCCCAGCATCGCATCACCGAAATAGAGGCGCAGCATCAGTCGGGTCAACTCCATCGCGCAACGCTCCTTTCTCGTGGTTCGCCCTATCCTGTAAGGCTGCGCGCGCCTTGGCAAGAGCGCCCCTTGTGCTTACCCGCGCCATCTTGCAGCTTGGCGCGAGTTTTCACCCCCGGAGTCCGCATGCGCCTATCCATTGCCTGTCTGGTGGCAGCCTATCTGCTGAGCCAGTTTTACCGCACCTGTCTGGCCGTTCTGACCCCGGTTCTGCACGATCAGATCGGTGTGACGGCGGGCGATTTGGCGGTCTCGCTGGGGCTTTGGTACGGGGCTTTCGCGCTGGTGCAGATCCCGGTGGGCGAGGCGCTGGATCGGATTGGGCCACGTCGCACGGTGGGCTGGACGCTGGCGCTGGGCGGCGGGGGCGGGGCGGTTGCCTTCGCGCTGGCACAGGGGCCGATGGGCATTCATGTGGCGATGGTGTTGATCGGAATGGGCTGCGGGCCGATCCTTGTGGGCAGCTATTTCATCTTTGCGCGCGCGTTCAATCCGGCGCTGTTTGGTACGCTGGCGGCATCGATGATCGGAGTGGGGAGCTTGGGCAATCTGGCCGGGGCCGCGCCTTTGGCCTCGGCGGTGGCGACCTTTGGCTGGCGACCCTCTCTGTGGGTGCTGGCAGGGGTGACGCTGGTGGTTGCGATCCTGATCTTGGTTTTCGCCCGCGATCCAGAGCGTCTTAGCCAACCGGTCGGTGCGCGACGCGGGTCGGCGCTGGATGTGTTGAAATTGCCGGGGTTTTGGATGTTGCTTCCGCTCACGATGGCGAATTACACGGCGGCGGCAGGTATTCGCGGGGTCTGGGCGGGGCCGTATCTGGCGGATGTGTTTGGCGCGGATGCGCATGTGATTGGTCGGGTGACGCTGGTGATGGGGCTTGCGATGATTGCGGGCAATTTCGCCTATGGTCCGGCGGATCGCATCTTCGGCAGCCATAAACGCGTGATTGTGTTGGGTAATGCGGTGTTGGCCTTGGCGCTCGCGGGGCTGTTCATCTGGACGGCGCAATCGCTGTGGATGGCGACCATGATCTTGGCGCTGGTGGGTTTTTTCGGCGCGTCTTTCCCGGTGATCATGGCGCATGGGCGCACGTTTTATCCGCCCCATCTGACGGGACGCGGTGTGACGCTGCACAATATGTTCTCGATCATGGGTGTGGCGGCGATGCAATTTGCCTCGCGGCCGGTGTTTGATGTCGCATCGGCGCATTTTGCGCCCGCGACCGCCTATGGTCTGTTGTTTGCCTTCTTCTTGGCACCGCTGGTTGTTGGTCTGGGGTTTTACGTTTTCACCCGCGACACTGGCGACGGTCTGAATTAGAACGAGCACATGACCCAGATTGATGTGATCGCCCCAAACCTCAAACGCCGACTGTCGGGCGTCACTGCCACCGTGGTACGGCTGGTGCCCATTCAGGCGCGCGAGATCGGGATTGTGGCAACGGGGCCGGGCCTGCCTGCGCATCTGCCGCATGTGGCGCTGTGGCGTCTGCCGTTTTTGCCGCGCCGCACGCGAGTTTGGCATGCGCGGCGCAATACCGAGATGCTGCTGGGGCTGTTTCTGCGTGATGTGCTGCGGATGCGACTGAAGCTGCTGTTCACCTCGGCCAGCCAGCGGCAGCACAGCGGCTACACGAAATGGCTGATTGGCAAGATGGATCGGGTGGTGGCGACCTCGCAGCGCACAGCGTCTTATCTTGAACGCGATTGCGATGTAATCTTGCATGGGATCGACACTGATAGCTTCACGCCCGCGCCCGATCGCGCGGCGTTGCGCACCAAGCTGGGGCTGCCCGAGGGGCTGCTGGTGGGCTGTTACGGGCGTATTCGCAAGCAAAAGGGCACCGATGCGTTCGTCGATGCGATGATCGCGGCCTTGCCTACGCGCCCTGGCGTTACCGGGTTGGTGATGGGGCGCGCGGTGGGGGAACATGCCGCATTTCTTGAAGAATTGAGGGCGCGCGTGGCCAAGGCGGGGCTGACGGATCGTATCCTGTTTCTGCCCGAAGTGAGTGTCGACAAAATGGCCGATTGGTATCGTGTGCTGGACCTTTATATCGCGCCGCAGCGCTGGGAAGGCTTTGGCCTGACCCCGATTGAGGCGATGGCTTGCGGCGTGCCGGTGGTTGCAACGCGCGTTGGCGCGTTCGAGGAAATCGTGACAGAGAGCACGGGCGCGCTGGTGGAAGCGGATGATCCCGCTGCGCTGGCAATGGCCGCGGCTCCGTTTCTGGATGATCCCGTGCGGCTGGCAGGGGCGAAACGCGCAGCGCGCATGCGCGCCGAGACGGATTTTCGTATTGAGGGCGAGGCCGCCGCGTTGGTCGCGATTTACCGCGAGTTGCTGGCGTGACGCGGCTTGGCTTTCTGATCGCGCGCAGCTTGCGGCGTGAGGCGCCGCTGGCCGCACTTTCGGTCTCGCAAGCGGAGTTATTGGGCGATCTGGCGGGGAAGTCGGTGGCACTGGTGGGCAATGCGCGCGCGCTGGCTGCGGGCGATGCGGGGGCAGAGATCGACGCGCATGACGTGGTGATCCGCATCAACCGCGCCCCGATGCCCAATGCGCACAGCCACGGCACACGCACGGATTGGCTGGCGCTGGCGACCTCGTTAAGTGGCGCGGATCGTGCGCGCATCCAACCGGGGCGCATCTTGTGGATGAGCCATAAACGCAAGCGTCTGGACTGGCACAGCGCGCAGAGCGACGGGTTTTATCTGCACCCGCTCGCCGATTATGCCGCTCTTAAGACCCGCCTTGGCGCGCAGCCCACCACCGGCATGATGCTGATTGATCTGCTGGCGCGCTCGGGGCTTGCGCGGCTTGATCTTTACGGGTTTGACTTCTTCGCGTCGCTGTCGCTTTCGGGGTCTCGCCGTGCGGATAAGGTGCCCCATGATTTCGCCGCCGAAGCCGCGCTGGTGGGTAATCTGATCGCGCAGGATTCGCGCATCATTCGCAACTGATTTGCGCCAAAACCCTTTTATTCTTCCGTTGGAGACGATATGTGCGCCTTTGTTCTTTTTGGGCAAGGAGGTCCTGATGGGCTATAGAGTCGTCGTCGCCGGTGCCACGGGTAATGTGGGCCGCGAAATGCTGAACATTCTGGCTGAACGCCAGTTCCCGGTTGATGAGATCGTCGCGCTTGCGTCGCGCCGTTCGCTTGGCACTGATGTCAGCTTTGGCGATAAGACACTCAAGACCAAGGACCTCGAAGGGTTTGATTTCACCGGCTGGGATATTGCGCTGTTCGCAATCGGTTCGGATGCGACCAAGAAATATGCGCCGATTGCGGCGAAATCGGGCTGCGTGGTGATCGATAACTCCTCGCTCTATCGCTATGATGCCGATGTGCCGCTGGTTGTACCAGAGGTTAACCCTGAGGCGGTGGACGGCTACACCAAGAAAAACATCATCGCGAACCCGAACTGCTCGACCGCACAGATGGTTGTCGCCCTGAAACCGCTGCATGACCGCGCCAAGATCAAGCGCGTTGTGGTGTCGACCTATCAATCGGTGTCGGGCTCGGGCAAAGATGCGATTGACGAACTGTGGAACCAGACCAAGGGCATGTATGTGCCCGGCCAAGAGGTTGCGCCCAAAGTCTACCCCAAGCAGATCGCGTTCAACGTGATCCCGCATATCGATGTATTTCTCGATGACGGCTCCACCAAAGAAGAGTGGAAAATGGTCGCCGAGACCAAGAAGATCATCGACAAGTCGATCAAACTGACCGCGACTTGTGTGCGCGTGCCGGTCTTTGTCGGTCACTCCGAGGCGATCAATATCGAATTCGAAGAGTTTCTCGACGAGGACGAAGCCCGCGATATCTTGCGTGAAGCACCGGGCATCATGGTGATCGATAAGCGCGAGGATGGTGGCTACATCACCCCGATCGAATGCGTGGGCGATTATGCGACCTATATTTCGCGCATCCGTCAGGACTCCACGATTGATAACGGGCTCAACATCTGGTGCGTGTCGGACAACCTGCGCAAGGGCGCGGCGCTGAACGCGGTGCAGATCGCGGAAACTCTGGGCAATCGCTGCTTGAAGAAGGGCTAATCGCCCGCAGCTCAAGGTTTAATGGACGCCCGGGGGAAACCTCGGGCGTTTTGCTTTGCGTGGGGCAGGGATCGGCGCAGCAAAAAGGCGCGGGAGGGTGCCCCCCGCGCCTGCGTTCTGATCAACGGTTGGGCTTACGCCTCGACGGTTTCGACCTGTTTGGCCCCGGTCTTTGCAGGTCCCGCGATCTCGATCCGGCGGGGTTTCAGCGCCTCGGGCACTTCGCGCACCAGATCAATATGCAGCATACCGTTTTCATGGCTGGCGCCGGTGACTTTCACATGATCGGCCAGCGCAAAACGGCGCTCAAACGCGCGGGTCGCGATGCCACGATGCAGGTAGCTACGCGTGTCATCCTCGGATTTGCGGCCTGTCACGATCAAGCCGCCATCCTTCATTTCGACGCCCAACTCGTCGCTGCCAAACCCGGCAACAGCCACAGAAATGCGATACGCATTTTCATCGATCTTCTCGATGTTATAGGGCGGGTAAGTTGGTTGCGCGACATCACTGGTCAGCGCTCGGTCCATCAGATCTGCTACGCGGTCAAAGCCGACTGTGGCACGATACAGCGGAGATAGGTCAAAGTTACGCATGTCATCATCCTCTCTTGAGCGATGTTAAGCGCCCGCCCTTCCGGGCCGGGCAGTTCCCAACTCGAGACCCGTTATGGCATCCCGATAGAGCAGATTTGGGGATGATGATTTGCCAATTCAAGAGGGGGCACGCCGCCTCAAGGGCGCAGGAATTTCGCCCCCGAGCTACCGCCGTTCAAGATGCGCGGCTTGCCGGTTTTGTTTGCGCTGCGCTGATTTGGTTTGAGCATACGCGCGCTTTGCGCAGGGGCAGTTTTGCCTTCGATCACGCCGCGCCCCGAGCGCAAATTGGCTTTGAGTTGCGCCACGATGGTTGGTAGCTCCATACCATAGGCCCGCACTTTGCCGTTCGAGCGCTCTCCAGAGGATACAAGCGAAACGATTTGTGCGCGTTGTCCGGCCGAGACGCCCGTGCGGTCAAAAACCGGCGCGCCAGATGAGCCGTGATCGACATCGCAGTCAAACCCGATCAGCCCCTGCGCATGACCGAACACCGTGCAATCACGCTGCCAAGACAGCGTATCAGCACGCCCGCGCGCATAGGATACCACACTTACCTGCGCACCTTTGTCCCCCGCATTCCCGACGCGAAACCACGCAGCGATTGAGCTGGGAATCGGCGTTGCAAGTTGCAGCAAAGCGACGTCGTGGCGGACAGTTTGCGGCGAAAGTGGCGCATAGGGCGCGTATTGCGGATCGGCAATCATGCGCGCGACCGGACGTGCAGCGATATTATGATCGCCTGTTTGTCCCGCCAAAAAGATCAGCTCCGACGGATCGCGCGGCTTTTTCGCGCCACGATCAAAGATGCAATGCCCGGCCGTCAGAACCAGCTCGGGCGTAATTAACACACCCGTGCAATAGCCGGTTTTTCCGATACGTACTTTGCCCACTGCTTCCCAGCCAAACAGATCAGAGCGTCGCGACAGCGCATCCAGCCCGCTTTGCGCAAATGCGGGCGGGGCGAGTAGCGTCGTGCCAAGCACCAAGGGCAAAATTATGCGTAGTAAGGTGCGGGGATGCATGGGACCTCCTATCAGGGACGCAGGAATTTTGCGCCTTTGACGCGGATTTCGTTTGCGCCATCTGTGACTTCGCGCGAGGAGAGATCGGCGC
>JAFGWK010000033.1 GCA_016937195.1 Paracoccaceae bacterium
GGCGATGAAAACGGCAAGGGCGGGATCTATAACTTCGTCACCAAGCGCGCCGATTGCCGCGGGGATCGGGCGAAGGTGATGTGGACGCAGGTGGAAACCGGTTCGGCGATCACTTGGAAATACCCATCCTGCATTTTGCGCGGCAATGAAAGTCAGGGCGAGTTTTATTCCATCGCGATTGCCAACAACTATCAGCAGGCCGATACCGGCACCAAGATGATCCATCTTGGGAAAGATACGCGTTCGCGTATCGTGTCCAAGGGGATCTCGGCGGGGCATGCGCAAAACACCTATCGCGGGTTGGTGTCGATGCATCCCAAGGCCAAGGAATCGCGCAACTATACGCAATGCGACAGCTTGCTGATCGGCGATCAATGTGGCGCGCATACGGTGCCTTATATCGAGGTGAAGAATAATTCGAGCCGGGTTGAGCACGAGGCCACGACATCAAAAGTCGATGACGACCAACTGTTCTATTGCCGCGCGCGCGGCATGGACGAGGAAGAAGCCGTGGCGCTGGTCGTGAACGGGTTCTGCCGCGAAGTGCTGCAAGCCCTGCCGATGGAATTTGCGATGGAGGCGCAAGCGTTGGTCGCGATCTCGCTTGAGGGGAGCGTCGGGTGAGGCAGTCGGCGATTCTTCCTGAGGTTGTCACCGATGCGCCCCAATTCGGGCGCAATCGGGGGGCAGTTTCGGATCTGTTGAATGACAGATCTGGGGTTGAATATGTCCTTAGCCAGCACGAATTTCACCGACCGCCTTTCGCGTATCGAATCGTCTCAAAAGCGTCTCAAGGGCGGTGTCGTGCTGCATGTGGGCGACTCCGAGTTGAAGGTGCGCTCAATCTCCGAGCTGCGCCGGGTCGTTCCGCAAAAGCAGAAAAGCACCGGCTTTCGGCCCTTCGCGTGTCTGGGCGCAACGATACTGGGGGCGTTCGGGGGTGTGGCGGCGCTGGCTCTGCGCGAACACTTTATGACGCCCCAGATTGCCGCGGCGATCAAAGACTATCCCAATCTCGCTGTTTACGGTACGGCCTTGCTGATCGCGATGATCGTGGGCTTTTTCCTGCGGCTGACAACGACCAGGCTGATTGTTTTGCAAGCCATCGGAATTTTTCTGACGATGGCGACACTGCACAATTTTGCGTTCTGGCAACCCAAGATCGCCGCGCAGGTGTTTTCGCCCAATTGGGTGGCCGAGCAAAGTGCCACGCAAGTACCGCGCACCGTTGTGATCGGCCAGACCACGATTCCCTTCTGACCCTCGGGCGCGCGACCCGTCTGGGGCGCCGCGTCGGAGGTCAGTTATGATCGTCACCACTACCCCCACAGTCGAGGGCCGCCCAATCACCTCGTATCACGGTATTGTCGTGGGCGAGGCGATCATGGGCGCCAATATCGTGCGTGATCTGTTTGCGCAGGTCACCGATATCGTTGGCGGGCGCTCGGGGGCCTATGAATCCAAACTTCAAGATGCCCGCGAGACTGCGCTGCGCGAGCTTGAAGAGCGCGCGCTGAAACTGGGTGCGAATGCCGTTGTCGGCGTCGATCTTGATTACGAGGTGGTCGGCCAGTCCATGCTTATGGTGTCAGCGTCGGGCACCGCTGTCACGATTGCTGAGATGTAAGCATGGCACAGGATTTACACCATATCGCAGGGCCGGGGGCGTTGATGCGCCCTACACTGACGCTTCCACCGGCCGAGGCTGAAGCCGTGCGCACAGTCTACGAGGCTGCGGATGTGATCTTGGAATATGGCTCGGGTGGGTCGACGGCTCTGGCCGCGCAGATGCCGGGCAAAACGGTGTTTTCCGTCGAAAGCGATGCAGATTGGCTGCAAGGGATGCACGATTGGTTTGCCGCCAATCCACCGGTTTGCGATTTGCACCTTCATCACGGCAATATCGGCCCGACAAAGGAATGGGGCGCTCCTGCGCGTGAGGGCAGCTTTCGTCGGTGGCCGTCCTATCCGCTCGAGGTTTGGGACCGGGACGATTTTCGTCATCCCGACGTGGTGCTGGTCGATGGTCGGTTTAGAGCCGCGTGTTTTTTGACTACGCTGTTTCGCATCGCACGTCCCGTGACCTTGCTGTGGGATGATTACGTCGGCCGCAAGCCCTATCATGAAATGGAAGACTTTGCCGCCCCCAGTGCGCTGGTGGGCCGCATGGCAGTATTCGAACTGCACCCAACCGCTATTCCGGCCGACAAGCTCGGTCAGATCGTAACAACCTACCTGCGCCAGCAATAATCCGGCGCGCGATAGAGGAATAACCAGATGCTAGAGATCAAGAACCTGCACGTCAAACTTGAAGAAGAAGACAAGCAAATCCTCAAGGGCGTGAACCTGACGCTTGAGGATGGCAAAGTGCATGCGATCATGGGGCCGAACGGCTCGGGTAAATCGACGCTTAGCTATGTTTTGTCCGGGCGCGATGGCTATGAAGTCACCGAAGGTGAAGCGCATCTCAACGGTCTGGATCTGCTCGAAGCAGAACCGGAAGAGCGTGCCGCCGCCGGTCTGTTTCTTGCGTTCCAATACCCGGTCGAAATTCCCGGCGTGGGCAACATGACCTTCCTGCGCACCGCGCTGAACGCGCAGCGCAAGGCGCGCGGCGAGGATGAAATCTCGGCCGGTGATTTCCTTAAACTCGTGCGCGAAAAGGCGAAGTCGCTGAAAATCGACGCTGAAATGTTGAAGCGTCCGGTTAATGTCGGGTTCTCGGGCGGTGAGAAAAAGCGCAACGAAATCCTGCAGATGGCCATTCTTGAGCCAAAGATGTGCATCTTGGATGAGACTGATTCCGGCCTTGACGTGGATGCGATGCGTCTGGTGTCTGAGGGCGTGAACGCGCTGCGCAACGGCACGCGCTCTTTCCTTGTGATCACCCACTATCA
>JAFGWK010000034.1 GCA_016937195.1 Paracoccaceae bacterium
CCTCTGCCACCCACGTGCTCCCGTAACGCACCACACGTGAAACTGTATATCGGATCTGGCCATCCTGGCCGGTGAGATAGGTTTACGGAAAAACGCCGCCAAGCGCAAGGCGCATACTATTAAAATACAAGCAATTTCAATAGCTTACTGTCAATGCTTGATTAACCATCTTGCTGCGCCATCAAATCACATACTTCATAAAGACTGTTTTCTATCATTAAGCGTTTGAAACTTCATGTGAAATCTCTGACGGGTTGCCCCTGCCATTCACAGCTCACTCACATCCGCGTGTAATGTCATACATCTGTTACACAACGTTCGCATAAGCGTCACGCAAGCCCAATACGACGCCAGCAAGGCCTCAAGGCCCGCAACTGAACACTGGGAGTAACTCATGAAATCCGTCACCCTCACCGCCTCGGCGATTGCCCTGCTTGCAGTTTCCGGCACCGCAGCTCTGGCCCGCGACAACATCCAGGTTGCTGGCTCCTCGACCGTGCTGCCCTATGCGTCGATCGTTGCCGAAGCTTTCGGTGAAAACTTTGATTTCCCGACCCCTGTAGTGGAATCGGGCGGTTCGTCTGCTGGCCTCAAGCGCTTCTGCGAGGGCGTAGGCGAAAACTCAATCGACGTGGCCAACGCCTCGCGCAAGATCAAAGACAAAGAAATCGCCACCTGCGCCGAAAACGGCGTGAAAGACATCATGGAAGTCCGCATCGGCTATGACGGCATCGTCTTTGCCAGCCAGAAAGACGGCCCGGCCTTCACTGCCTTCGAACCGGCAGACCTGTATAATGCGCTTGGCGCAAAGGTGATGAAAGATGGTAAGCTCGTCGACAACACCTACGGAAAATGGAACGAGTTCAACGCGAACCTTCCCGATGCCGACATCATGGCCTTTATCCCCGGCACCAAGCACGGCACACGCGAAGTCTTTGAAGAGAAAGTCCTCGAAGCTGGCTGCGAAGCCACTGGTGCGTTCGAAGCCTACAAGGCCGAAGGCATGGACGACAAAGCCGCCTCGAAAGCCTGCATGAAAGTGCGCACCGACGGCAAAGCTGTGGATATCGACGGCGACTATACCGAGACCCTCGCCCGCATCGCTTCGAACCCGGATGGCGTCGGCGTCTTCGGCCTGGCCTTCTACGAGAACAACACCGACAAGCTTAAAGTGGCAACCATGTCAGGCATCGCGCCCTCGACCGAAACCATCGCCGATGGCAGCTACCCGGTTTCGCGCCCGCTCTACTTCTACGTCAAGAAAGCGCATATCGGTACGATCCCTGGCCTGAAAGAATATGCCGAGTTCTTCGTCTCCGACGACATGGCTGGCCCCGATGGTCCGCTGGCTCAATACGGTCTCGTTTCGGACCCGGAACTGGCCCAGACTCAGGACGCCGTGGCAAACGAAACCACGATGCAATAAACAGGGTCCGCGTTTCATGACGCGGCTCCGGGGGCGGCATATTTCGTCGCCCCCAACGCCCTTTTAGGACCTTTTCCAAGACAAAGGCGAGGCATATGCCTGTTTTCTGGATCTTCGTAATCGTGCTGGCGCTGACAGGTGCGGGCTTTGTGATGGGGCGGGCGCGGGCGCTCAGCTCGGTGGACGGAGATCGGCGACGTCTCCATTCTCTGCCCTCATATGCGGGCGCGCTGGTTGCGATGTCCGCCTTTCTGCCCGCCTTGGCACTGTTCGTTTTGATGCTCGCCCTGAATGCCACCGGCATGATCCTGACCGGAGCAACGCTTCTCGCGACGCTGATTGGAATCGCCCTTAGCCTGCGCTTGATCAGCCCAGAGTTTCGTGCCCGCAACGCCGTCGAAACTGGGGTGCGTGGCCTACTGATTGCAGCAGCGAGCGTCGCGATCCTGACGACGATCGGCATCGTTTTGTCGCTCGTCTTCAATACAGTCGAATTCTTCAATCTCTACCCGATCAAAGCGTTCTTCCTTGGGCTGAACTGGACGCCCAGCTTTGGCGGCGGCTCCGAGCTGGGTATCCTGCCGCTGCTTTGGGGCACGCTGTATATCTCGTTTATCGCGTTGCTGGTCGCGGTGCCGATTGGTCTTTATGCCGCCGTTTATCTGTCGGAATATGCCTCGCATCCGGTGCGCAGCGCGATCAAGCCGCTGCTCGAAATCCTCGCCGGGATCCCCACCATCGTCTACGGTCTGTTCGCCCTACTCACGGTCGGCCCGTTCCTGATGTCGATCTTCGGCCCGAATGGCCCCACAGCAGCGATTGCCGAGAACGGCTGGATGCATGCCGGCACCGCAGTCATGACCGCAGGGTTGGTGATGGGCATCATGCTGATCCCCTTCGTATCCTCGCTATCGGACGACATCATCAACGCCGTGCCCCAAAGCCTGCGTGATGGATCTTACGGTCTGGGAGCCACGAAATCGGAGACCATCAAACAAGTGATCTTGCCAGCAGCCCTTCCCGGTATCGTCGGGGCCATCCTGCTGGCGGCCTCGCGCGCGATTGGCGAGACGATGATCGTCGTGCTTGGCGCGGGGGCAGCAGCAAGACTTTCGCTCAACCCGTTCGACGCAATGACCACCGTAACCGCCAAGATCGTCAGCCAGTTGACCGGGGACGCCGATTTCGCCTCCCCCGAGGCGCTGGTCGCCTTTTCCCTCGCGATGACGCTCTTTGTCATCACGCTGGGCCTTAACATCTTCGCGCTCTGGATCGTGCGCAAATATCGGGAGCAATACGAATGAGTGACGCGACCCATTCCGCACCGCACAAACCGACGAGCCGTTCCCTGCATGCAGTTGATGCGCGTACGAAACGCCGCAACGCATCGGAAAGCCGTTTTAAGGCGATGGGTATCGGCGCGATCGGCATCGGCCTCGCTTTTCTCGTGCTGCTGCTTTCGACGATCGTGGTCAATGGAAGCTCGGCCTTCCAACAGACTTTCATCGATGTGCCGGTCTATCTGGACCCCGCCAAAATCGACAAAAAGGGCAACCGCGATCTTGCCGATCTCAAGAAAGCCACGACCTTTACCTATGCCCCGCTTATTCAAAACGGGCTGCTGGATGTCGTACAAAAGGCTGGACTAGAGACAGATTTGAGCAAGGCGAAAGAGCTGAAGAACCTGATTTCAGCCTCGGCCGCCGCGCAGGTGCGCGACCGTGTGCTCGCCGATCCTTCGCTGATCGGACAGACGATTGATTTCAAAATCCTCGCCTCCTCCCGCGTCGATGGCTATCTGAAGGGCCGGGTAAAGCGCGCCGATATCGCGCAGGACAAGAATATCAGCGTCGCCCAGCTTGATCTGACAGATGCTTTGCGCAAGGCCGGGGTGATCCACAAAGGCTTCAACACCGCCTTCATCTTCGGGGCCGATGCGTCTGATTCGCGCGCGGAACAGGCCGGGATCGGCGTGTCGATGCTGGGTTCGTTCTACATGATGCTGGTGGTGCTTGTTCTAGCACTGCCAATCGGGGTTGCCGCCTCGATCTATCTTGAGGAATTCGCTGCGAAAAACCGCTTCACCGACTTGATCGAGGTGAACATTTCCAATCTCGCCGCGGTGCCCTCTATTGTGTTCGGTATCCTTGGTCTGTCTGTATTCATCCAATTCGCCCATCTGCCACAATCCGCTCCGCTGGTCGGTGGTCTGGTGCTGACGCTTATGACGCTGCCCACAATCATCATCTCGACCCGCGCTGCGCTTAAGGCTGTGCCGCCCTCGATCCGCGATGCGGCGCTTGGGGTCGGGGCCTCCAAGATGCAATCGGTGTTTCATCACGTCCTGCCGCTGGCGATGCCCGGCATTCTGACCGGCACGATCATCGGACTCGCACAAGCGCTTGGTGAAACCGCACCGCTACTGCTGATCGGCATGGTAGGCTATGTCGCGACCAACACGCCCGACGGGTTCATCGACGGTTTCGTCTCGCCCAACTCGGCCATGCCCGCCCAGATCTACGAATGGGCCAAACGCGCCGACCCGGCATTTTACGAACGCGCCTGGGGCGGTATTATCATCTTGCTGGTTTTTCTGCTGAGCATGAACATCATCGCGATCATTTTGCGCCGCAAGTTCGAGCGCCGCTGGTAAGGAGACGCAGCCATGAACGACATGACATTGACGGAGAGAGCTGTGAACGCCACCGAAAACAAGATCACCGCGCGCAACGTGCAGGTCTATTACGGCGAAAGCCACGCAATCAAGGATGTCAATGTCGACATCCTCGACAAGACTGTGACAGCGTTCATCGGCCCCTCGGGCTGTGGAAAATCCACCTTTCTACGCTGCCTCAACCGGATGAACGACACGATTGATATCTGCCGCGTACAGGGTGAAATCCTGCTCGACAACGAAGATATTTATGATCGCCGCGTCGATCCGGTGCAGTTGCGCGCCAAGGTCGGGATGGTGTTTCAAAAACCCAACCCGTTCCCGAAATCGATCTATGACAATGTCGCTTATGGTCCGAAAATCCACGGCCTAACACGCAATCGCGCCGAGTTGGATGAGGTCGTCGAAGCCTCACTGCGCAAGGCTGCGCTGTGGAACGAGGTGAAAGACCGCCTGACCGCGCCTGGCACCGGGCTTTCGGGCGGGCAGCAGCAACGCCTGTGTATCGCACGCGCTATCGCAACCTCTCCGGAAGTGCTGTTGATGGACGAGCCTTGTTCTGCGCTCGACCCGATTGCCACGGCACAGGTCGAAGAACTGATTGACGAGTTGCGGACCAATTTCTCGGTCGTGATCGTGACCCACTCGATGCAACAGGCAGCCCGAGTGAGTCAGAAAACGGCCTTCTTCCACCTCGGTAATTTGGTGGAATATGACGATACGGACAAGATTTTTACAAACCCAACCGACCCCCGGACCGAAAGCTATATCACCGGCCGGATCGGTTAAGGAGGCAGGCATGAGCGACCATATTCTCTCCGCATTCGACCGCGACCTAGAGGCCGTTCAGGCCCTCGTCGTCAAGATGGGCGGCATCGTAGAAGAACAAATTCTCAATAGCGCCAAGGCGTTAGAAACACGCGACGCCGAGTTGGCAAAGGCTGTGCGCTTGCGTGATCGGGCCGTTGATGAGCTTGAGGAAAAGATCAACGAAGAGGCCGCCCGCCTGATCGCCCTACGCGCCCCCGCCGCACGCGATCTGCGGGTTGCGCTTTCGGTGATCAAGATCTCTGCCAGCTTGGAACGGGTCGGCGATTACGCAAAGAATATCGCCAAGCGCTCCAAGGTTCTGCTCGATAGTCCACCGATCAATGGCACGCCCGCCGCGATCCGCCGGATGGCGCAAGCGACCGAGTCGATGCTCAAAGACGCGCTCGACAGCTACATTCAGCGCGACGTTGAGCTTGCCCGCGATGTGCGCCAACGCGATCTGGAGGTCGACCAGATGTATAACGCGCTGTTTCGTGAATTCCTGACCTATATGCTGGAAGACCCGCGCAACATCACGCCCTGCATGCACCTTCATTTCATCGCCAAGAATATCGAGCGGATGGGCGATCATGCGACCTCAATTTCAGAGCAGGTGATCTATCTCGTCACTGGCGAGCTGCCCGATGACAGTCGCCCGAAATCTTCCAGCGTGATCGAAACGGAGGCCTGACATGGCGCCCGCGCAACAGCCCTGCGTTTTGGTGGTCGAGGATGAGTCCGCCCAGCGCGAAGTCCTGTTCTACAATCTCGACGCCGAAGGTTTTCGCGTTGTAATGGCAGAAAACGGCGACGAGGCCCTTCTGATGGTTGCCGAAGAAAAGCCCGACCTCATCGTGCTTGACTGGATGTTGCCCAATGTGTCTGGCATCGAGATTTGTCGACGTGTGAAATCAAACAACGCCACCCGGCACATCCCGATCATCATGCTCTCGGCACGCTCGGAAGAGGTAGATCGGGTGCGTGGGCTCGAAACAGGCGCAGATGATTATGTAGTAAAACCGTACTCTGTGGTCGAGCTGATGGCTCGCGTTCGTACACAGCTGCGTCGAACGCGCCCTGCGACGATGGGAGAGCGGCTAACTTACGACGATATCATGCTCGATTCCGAAGAACATCGCGTGTTTCGCGGCGGTAAGCCATTGAAATTAGGGCCAACTGAGTTCCGCCTCCTCTCGACCCTGATGGAGAAACCGGGCCGAGTCTGGACTCGCGATCAATTGCTGGATCGGGTGTGGGGACGCGACATTTATGTCGATACGCGCACCATTGACGTACATGTCGGGCGTTTGCGCAAGGCGCTGATGACGCACGGCGGACTCGACCCCGTGCGCACGGTACGCGGCACAGGCTATTCGCTGGGCTGATCGGCCAGAAAATCAGCAACCTCGGCGCGCGTCGGAATCACATCGGCAGCGCCGGGGCGTGTGACCTTGACCGCCGCAGCCGCACCAGCCAGTCGCATCGCCTCTTTCACCGCAAGACCTTCGGACAGCCCGGCGACCAGATAGCCCGCGTAGGTATCGCCAGCGCCGGTTGTATCAACAGCCTTCACAGGAAATCCCGCGACGCGGATCTCATGGTCGCGCGCGGTGTTGTACCAAACCGCACCCTTCGCACCGAGTGTGACAAGCACATTTTCAACCGGCAGATCAACCAATGTAACGCTCAGTTCAGAACAAAGCTGCGCGGCTTCAACCTCATTGACGATCAAAAGCGAAAGATACGGCAGCACTGCACGTACGGCTTCGGCCTCAAAGGGGGCAGCAGAATACACGGTAAAAAGACCCTGTTCCCGCGCAAAACATGCCGCCTCTACCTGACAGGCGGTCTCGTTTTGCAAGATCAGCGTGTCACCAGCCCCGGCCTGTCCCAATGCCTGTTTCACATGATCCACATCCAGCGCACGGTTCGCGCCGGGATAGATAACGATGGCGTTTTCGCCTGCGTCATCAACATTTATAATCGCGTGGCCCGATGCAAGATCGACCTCCGCAACGAAAGCACACTCCGCCCCCGCTGCCGCCAGCCGATCAGCCATCCAGCGACCATCCGGCCCAATTGCCCCGATATGGCGCACCAATCCACCTGCGCGCGCAATCGCAACCGATTGGTTCGCACCCTTCCCGCCCAGCCCCACAGAATAGGTTCGCGCCGCCAAAGTTTCGCCCGGCGCGGGCAAACGCGCCAAGCGATAGACGTGATCAGCATTGATAGAGCCGAGGTTATAGATCATCGCTGCGCCCTATTTCGCTTGCCCCAACCGGCAAGACGCCAAGGCCGCCATATTGAGGATGTCGTTCACTGTTGAAGACGTTGGGCATAGCTGTACCGCCTGCGAAATGCCGGTCAGGATCGGTCCGATCACGGTCGCCCCTGCCATCTCTTGCATCAGCTTGATCGAGATCGACGCCGAATGCCGCGCCGGAACCACCAAGATATTCGCAGGCCCGGTCAGCCGGCAGAACGGGTAATTCGCCATCTGGTCCATATTCAACGCAACATCGACCGTCATTTCGCCATCATATTCGAAATCGACTCCGCGTTCGTCCAGCACTTTTGCGGCACGATGCATCTTGGTCGCGCGCTCGGATACCGGGTAGCCGAAGGTCGAGAACGAACAAAACGCCGCGCGTGGCTCCAAGCCCAACCCGCGCGCCACCTGCGCCCCCGATGTCGCGATGTCAGCCAGATCGTTCTCATCGGGCCATTCATGCACCAGCGTATCCCCGATCAGAACCACCCGCCCTTTGTTCAAAACCGCCGTAATGCCGACGGCTCCGTCCGAAGGCTTGGCGTCAATCACCTTGTTGATCAGCTCAAGCACATGCGCCGATTTACGGGTCGCCCCCGTTACCAGACCATCGCCATGGCCATGAACCAGCATAAGCGCCGCGAACACATGGCGGTCGCGCGTGGCCAGTTTATGCGCATCCTCACGATCCACACCCTGACGCTGCAACCGCTCATAAAGATAGTCTTTATACACTGCGATATGTTTGGAATTGGCGGCGTTGACGATGGTCAACTCGCGATAGGCATCGCCCAGACCGGCCGCCTCCAGCCGCTCTTTGACATCCTGCTCGCGCCCGACCACCAGCGCTTGCCCCATGCCAGCGCGCTGATAGGCCACCGCCGCGCGCAAGACGCGGCTATCATCCCCTTCGGCGAAAATCATCTTCGACTGTGCCTGACGCGCACGCGAATGGATGCCCTGCAAAATCGAGGCGGTCGGATCCATCCGCGCCTTGAGGCTTTGCGCATAGCCCTCCATGTCGATGATCGGACGCCGCGCAACGCCCGTATCCATCCCCGCCTGCGCCACCGCCGGAGGGATCACATGGATCAAACGCGGATCGAATGGCGTCGGGATGATGTAATCGCGCCCAAAGCTCAGCTTGCGGCCATAGGCCATCGCGACCTCATCGGGCACATCTTCGCGGGCAAGCTCAGCCAAGGCGCGCGCGCAGGCAATCTTCATCTCGTCATTGATCGCGCGGGCATGGATATCCAGCGCGCCGCGAAACAGGTAGGGGAAACCCAACACGTTATTGACTTGATTGGGATAATCACTGCGCCCCGTGGCAACGATCGCATCGGGGCGCACGGCATGGGCTTCTTCGGGTGTGATTTCGGGATCGGGGTTGGCCATTGCGAAAATGACCGGATTGTCCGCCATCACCGCAACCATTTCCGGTGTAACCGCGCCTTTTGCCGACACGCCAAGGAACACGTCCGCATCCTTCATTGCCTCTTCAAGGCTGCGGGCATCAGTCTTGGCCGCATGGGCTGATTTCCACTGGTTCATACCCTCGGTGCGGCCTTGGTAGATTACACCCTTGGTGTCGCACATAATGCAATTGTCATGACGCGCACCCATCGTTTTGATCAGCTCGAGACAGGCAATCCCCGCTGCCCCCGCGCCATTCAGCACGATTTTGCAGTCCTCGATCTTCTTGCCCGACAGCTCCAGCGCGTTGATCAGGCCAGCCGCACAGATCACCGCAGTGCCATGCTGATCGTCGTGAAATACCGGGATATCCATCATCTCTTTGAGCCGCTGCTCAATGATGAAACACTCGGGTGCCTTGATATCCTCAAGGTTAATGCCCCCGAACGTCGGCCCCATCAGCTTAACCGCATTGATGATTTCGTCGGCGTCCTCGGTATCGAGTTCAATATCAATCGCGTTGACGTCGGCGAAGCGTTTAAACAGAACCGCCTTGCCTTCCATAACCGGCTTTGACGCCAGCGCGCCAAGATTGCCCAACCCCAGAATGGCCGATCCATTCGAGATCACTGCCACCATGTTGCCCTTGACCGTATAATCATAGGCGAGTTCAGGATTTTCCGCGATTGCCTCAACCGGAACCGCAACGCCGGGCGAATAGGCCAGCGACAGGTCGCGCTGCGAGGTCATCGCCGTAGATGCGACGATGTCATATTTTCCTGGACGCGGTTCAAGATGATAGGCAAGCGCCTCTTCTGGTGTGATACGGGTCTTGCTGGGCATGGGCGCTCCTCCTACAGGCCTGACCGTCATAACGCCCGGCATTCTCACGCTCAATGGAATTGCGCCCGAATCCGGGGTTTTGTAGGGTCGCGCGACAGGAAATGGGGGGCACATGGCCAATCCGACCGTAACGCCAATGATGGAACAGTATCTTGGGATCAAGGCGGCCAATCCGGGCGCGCTACTGTTTTATCGTATGGGCGATTTTTACGAGATGTTCTTTGAGGACGCAGTCGATGCGGCCGCCGCGCTTGATATCGCCTTGACCAAACGCGGCAAGCACAACGACGAAGACATACCGATGTGTGGTGTGCCCGTTCATGCCGCCGAGGGCTATTTACTAACCTTGATCCGCAAGGGCTTTCGCGTCGCAATTGCGGAGCAACTTGAAAACCCCGCCGAGGCCAAGAAACGTGGCGCGAAATCGGTGGTGAAGCGTGACGTGGTGCGCCTTGTCACGCCCGGAACGCTAACCGAGGAAAGCCTGCTCGAAGCGCGCCGCCATAACTTTCTTGCCGCATGGGCCGAGGTGCGCGATGCGGGCGCGCTCGCATGGGTCGACATCTCGACGGGAGAGTTTCGCGTGATGACCTGTCCGCTAACTCGGCTCGGGCCGGAGTTGGCGCGTCTTGC
>JAFGWK010000254.1 GCA_016937195.1 Paracoccaceae bacterium
AGATCGGGGCGCACCGGCACGCGTTCGATAAAGCCCTCGGTGAGGCAGGTGAGTTCGCCCGAAAGCGCGTCGAGCCGCACGATATCGCCATCTTGCAGCTTGGCCAAGGGGCCGCCGTCGGCAGCTTCTGGTGAGACGTGGATCGCCGCAGGCACTTTCCCCGATGCGCCTGACATCCGTCCATCGGTGACAAGCGCGACCTTGAGGCCGCGATCTTGCAACACCGACAGCGTCGGGGTGAGCGAGTGCAATTCGGGCATGCCATTGGCTTTTGGCCCTTGGAAACGCACGACGACGATGGTGTCTTGCGTGAACTCTCCGCGTTTGAAGGCCTCTTTCACATCTCCCTGATCGTGGAAGACCCGTACGGGGGCCTCGATATGACGGCGCTCTTCGGCGACAGCAGAGAGTTTGATCACGCCGCGCCCGAGATTGCCGTCGAGCTGCTTTAGCCCGCCAGTTTTCTGGAACGGATCCGCGGTTTTGCGCAGCACTTTTTCGTTCTGGCTGTCCACCGGACCATCGACCCAGATCAGGCCATCTGCGGTGATTTTGGGCTCTTGGATGTAATGTCCCATCCCTTCGCCCGAGACGGTTTTCGCGTCTTTGTGCAGCAGGCCCGCATCCAGCAGGTGGCGGATCATGAATTGCAGGCCGCCCGCGGCGTGGAAATGGTTCACATCGGCCAGACCGTTGGGATAAACTTTGGCCATCAACGGCGTGACCGAGGAGACCTCATCGAAGTCGGCCAGATCAAGAATGATCCCGGCGGCGCGCGCCATGGCGGGCAGGTGCAGGATGTGGTTGGTGGAGCCACCCGTCGCCATTAGGCCCACAAGCCCGTTTACAAAGGCCTTCTCGTCAAGGATTTCGCCGGCGGGGCGGTAATCATTGCCAAGCGCGGTGATCTCGGCAGCGCGTTTGGCACCGGCCACGGTCAGGGCCTCACGCAGCGGCGTGTTGGGGTTCACGAAGGAACTGCCGGGCAGGTGCAGCCCCATAAACTCCATCAGCATTTGGTTTGTATTGGCTGTGCCGTAGAAGGTGCAGGTACCGGGGCCGTGGTACGAGGCCATCTCGGCCTCCATCAGCTTGTCACGCCCGACTTCGCCGGTCGCGAACTGCTGACGCACCTTGGCTTTTTCGTCATTGGGAAGGCCGGTGGTCATCGGGCCTGCGGGCAGGAACACCGCCGGGATATGGCCGAACGTCGCTGCCGCCATCACCAGCCCCGGCACGATCTTGTCGCAGACGCCCATATAGAGCGCGGCGTCAAAGGTGTTGTGGCTGAGTGCCACGGCAGCGGCCATCGCGATCACGTCGCGCGAGAACAGCGACAGCTCCATGCCCGGCTGGCCTTGGGTCACGCCATCACACATCGCGGGAACACCGCCTGCGACCTGCGCCGTGGCCCCGATTTCACGCAGCGCCTGCTTGATCAACTGTGGGTAGCTTTCATAGGGCTGGTGGGCCGACAGCATATCATTATAGGCTGTGACGATGCCGATATTGGGTGCGCGCGCCGCCGCCAGCGCGTCTTTGTCTTGTCCCATCGCAGCATAGGCATGGGCCTGATTGCCGCAAGACAGATGGGCGCGCGAGGGCCCGGCATCACCGGCGGCCTTGATCCGTGCGAGATAATCGGTGCGCGGCGCCTCAGAGCGGGCGCGAATCCGGTCGGTGACTCGGGCGATGGTGGAATTGAGCGTCATGGGCGGGCCCTTTCCAAGCTGGCAATTGCGTTAGGCGGCGGGGCCACCGGTTCGGGAGTGTTTTACGCCGTTAGCGCTAACGGCGCAACCCGCGCGAGCAAAAATACAAGTGATGCGTCTGGATGCTTTCACAAGGATCGCCCTTTCGCGCCAAAGCGCAAGGGGGTAGAGAGGCGCGTATAGTGAAGGAGTTCCCATGACCGATCCCCGCCCCGTCATCCGTTTGCGCCCCAAGGCCGAGGTCCGTGCGATCCGCCATGGTTTCCCTTGGGTCTTTGCCGATGAGCTGGTCGTGGACCGGCGCACCAAGGCGATTGTTCCGGGCACGATTGCCACGCTCGAAGATGCCGAACGCGTGCCGCTGGGCACAGTGACGGTTAATCCGAACTCTAAAATCATCGCGCGGATGATGGATCGCGACCCCGAGGCGCAGATCGACCGCGCTTGGATCGCGGCCCGGTTGGAACGCGCCTTGGCGATGCGCACGCGCCTGTTTGATCAGCCGTTCTATCGGTTGGTGCATGCCGAAGCCGATGGGCTGCCCGGCGTCATCATCGACCGCTTTGGCGATGCGGCTGTGATACAGCCCAATGCCGCGTGGTCCGAGGTGATGATCGACGATCTCGCCGCCGCGCTGTGTGATGTCACGGGCGTCACGAATGTGCTCAAGAATGCCTCGGGACGTGCGCGCACCCTTGAGGGGCTTGGCGAAGAAACCGTGCTGTTGCGCGGATCGCTGGAGGCCCCGATTGAAGTGCCGATGAATGGCGCGATCTATCTGGCCGATCTGCTGGGTGGGCAAAAAACGGGGCTGTTTTACGATCAGCGCCCCAACCACGCCTTTGCGGCGCGCTTGGCCAAAGATGCGCGGGTGCTGGATGTCTTTACCCATGTCGGCGGTTTTGCTCTGGCGGCTTTGGCGGGCGGGGCGGCGCAGGCACTGGCCGTTGACAGCTCGGCTCCCGCGCTGGCTCTGGCCCAAAAGGGCGCGGATCTGATGGGGGCCTCTGATCGCTTCACCATCCGCAAGGGCGACGCGTTTGAGCAGCTAGAGGCGCTGGGCGCAGAGGGGGCGCAATTCGATCTGGTGATCTGCGATCCGCCCGCGTTTGCGCCTGCAAAATCGGCCCTGCACTCGGGGCTGCGCGCCTATGAACGCATCGCGCGACTCGCGGCACCTTTGGTTGCGCCGGGGGGGTATCTGGTGCTGTGTTCATGCTCGCACGCGGCGGATCTGACGCAGTTTCGTTCGTCCTGTACGCGCGGTATCGGCAAGGCCGAGCGCTCGGGCCAGTTGATCCATACCGGATTCGCCGGGGCTGATCATCCGATGCAACCCCAACTTGCCGAATCGGGCTATCTGAAGGCGCTGTTCTACCGGCTCGACGGATGAGGGTGGTTCTTGACGCTTGTGTTCTCTACCCCACCGTGCTGCGCGAAATTCTGATCGGGGCGGCGCGGGCGGGCATGTATCGCCCGCTCTGGTCGGCGCGCATCCTTGAGGAATGGGCTCGCGCGGCTGCGCGGCGCAACCCGGTTGACGAAACCTTCGCGCGCGGTGAAATCGCATTGCTGCGCACTGAATTCCCCAAGGCCGAAATCGCCGCCCAACCGGGGTTGGAATCGCGCCTGCACCTGCCCGATGAGAATGACATCCACGTTCTCGCTGTGGCAGTCGCGGGCCATGCCGATGCGATTGTGACTTCGAATAGGGCGGATTTTCCGCGCGGAACGCTGGCGGGCGAGGGGCTGGAGCGGCGCGATCCCGACGGGTTTCTCTGGCAGCTTCTCTCGGAATACCCCGAGCAGATGCGCGCGGTGACCGAAACGGTGCGCGCACAGGCCGAAGCATTGTCGGGACAACCTCAGCCGATCCGGGCGCTGATGAAGCGCGCCCGTTTGCCGCGCTTTGGCAAAGCTCTGTCGGGCTGAGTTTCATTTGGCCGCAAATACTCCCGCCGGAGGCTTCTGCCTTAGGCCGCACGCGCCAAGGCTTGACGGCTGGCAAAAGCCTCGCCAAACACCCCCCATGCTTGGATTTATCACCTGTCCTGTTCGTGGCGAGGCCGACCGTCTGATCGCAGCCCTAGCCGACCGGCTTTTGGCCGAGGGGCGCGATGTGATTGGCATGGTGCGCGCCGATATTGCGCAGACCTCGAATTGCGAGATGCACCTGCGCCTGCTGCCCGCGGGCGATATCTGCACGATCTCGCAAGATCTCGGGCGCGATGCGCAGGCCTGTGCGCTGGATGCGGGGGCGCTTGAACAGGTGGTGGCGCAGGTTGCGCGCAGCCTTGAAAATGCGCCTCCCGGCACGGTCGCGCTGTTTAACAAGTTTGGCAAACAAGAGGCTGCCGGGCGGGGCTGTCGCGACCTGATCGCGCAGGCGCTTGGCGCGGATCTGACGGTTATCGTGTCGGTGCCGCCTGAAACGCGTGCCGATTTCGACCGCTTCACCGAGGGGTTCGCCCAGCAAATCGCGCCGAATATCGACGCACTTGCCGCCTTTTTGGACAGTTGTGCGCGTTGAACCCCGCCAATTCTTTGCCTTCAATTCGCGCAATGCTAGACTTGAAGGACAAACGCGACTAGAACAGGGTCGTTAGCGCTAACAGGCCCTAAGAATGGAGCACCCCATGGTTTCGCGCGTCATTCCCGTTGATCGCTTTGATTTGGTCATTTTCGGGGCCACTGGTGATCTTGCCAATCGCAAGATTTTGCCGGGCCTCTATCGCCGGGTTTTGGCGGGCCAAATTCCCGAAGGCTCGCAAATCATCGGCGCGGCCCGCTCCGAGATGGACGCCGAGGCGTTTCGCGAGCAAGTGCGCGGCGCGATCCATGAACATGTCTCGCCAGCCAAGATCGAACCCGAGGCGGTTGAGCAGTTTCTCACGATGCTCGATTACGTCGCGATTGATGCCAAGGGCGATGGCGGCTGGGACGAGCTGAAAGCCAAGGTGCGCCCAGATGCGATCAACGCCTTCTATTTCTCAGTCGCACCGGCTTTGTTTGGCGATATCGCCGAGCGTCTGCACATGCGTGGAATCGCAGGCCCCGAGGCGCGTATCGTGGTGGAAAAGCCCTTCGGTCGTGATTTGGCCTCGGCGCGCGCGCTCAATGCCACGCTGGCGGCACATTTTGACGAAACCCAGATCTACCGGATCGACCATTACTTGGGCAAAGAGACGGTGCAAAACCTGATGGCCGTGCGCTTTGCCAATATCCTGTTCGAGCCGCTCTGGAATGCCCAATTTGTTGATCATGTGCAAATTACAGTGGCTGAAACGGTCGGTGTGGGCGGTCGAGGGTCGTATTATGACAAGTCGGGCGCGATGCGCGACATGGTTCAAAACCATATGATGCAGCTCTTGTGCCTGATCGCGATGGAGCCGCCCTATCACTTTGATCCCGATGCTGTGCGCGACGAAAAGCTCAAGGTGATCCGCGCGCTGCAATCGGTTTCCCCTCATGACATCGTGCGCGGGCAATATCTTGGTAAGGGCGAGGATGCAGGCTATCTCGAAGATAGCGAAGACCCAGATTCGAAAACCGAAAGCTATATCGCGCTGAAATGCCATGTCGCGAACTGGCGTTGGACCGGCACCCCGTTTTACCTGCGCACGGGTAAACGACTGCGCGCGCGCACCTCGGAAATCGCGATCACCTTCAAAGAGCCGCCGCATTCGATCTTTGACGAGGCCGAGGGCGATTGGCGCGAAAACGTGTTGGTGATCCGCTTGCAGCCCAATGAGGGCATGAATCTCAAGATGATGATCAAGGAACCGGGACCGGGGGGCATGCGTCTTGTTCAGGTGCCGCTCGACATGTCCTTTGCCGAGGCACTGGGCGAGGACGGGGCCGAGATCACAGACGCTTATGAACGGCTGATCATGGATGTGATCCGGGGCAATCAGACGCTGTTCATGCGCGGCGATGAAGTCGAGGCCGCTTGGGCTTGGACCGATCCGATCATCGAGGGCTGGGAGGCGCGCGGCGACCGTCCGCAGCCCTATGACAGCGGCACATCGGGGCCAGATGACGCGCTGATGCTGATGCATCGCGATGGACGTCGCTGGCGGGAGATTCGCGAATGAATTTCAAGAGTTACCCTGATCGCGATATGATGATGATCGGCCTGGCTGACCGTATCGCCAGTCAGCTGCGCGAGGCGATCCGCAATGACGGGCACGCCACGTTTTCGGTGCCCGGGGGCACGACGCCGGGGCCGATTTTCGACACGCTGAGCGCCGTCGATCTGGAGTGGGACAAGGTTGCGGTGCTTTTGAATGACGAGCGCTGGGTCGATGAAACCTCGCCGCGCTCGAATACGCGGTTGATCCGCGAACGGCTGCTGACGGGGCGGGCTGCTGCGGCCATGCTGGTGCCGCTTTACGCCGACGCGCCGCGCCCCGAGGATAAGCTGAACGAATTGGCCCAAGGCATCGCGCCGCATCTGCCGATCTCGGTTCTGCTGCTGGGCATGGGTGCCGATATGCACACTGCCAGCTTGTTTCCCGGCGCGGATCGGCTGGACGAGGCGCTCTCTGATGACGCGCCGATCGTTTTGGCGATGCGCGCCGAGGCCGCAGGCGAGCCGCGCATCACCCTGTCCGCCCCCGTGCTGCGTGATGCGATGCACATCCATATCCTGATCACGGGGGCTGAAAAGCGCGCCGCAATCGAGGCCGCGCAATCCCTGCCTGAGACACAGGCGCCAGTGCGTGCCGTTCTCAAAAACGCCACCGTTCATTGGGCAGAATAAGCATGAATACCTGGAAGAAGCTGTTGTCGAAATCCGAAGCGGTCAAATCCCGCCCAATCGCGGAATTGTTCGAAAATGACAAGCGCGCGGCGGGTTTTACCCGTGAATTCGGGCCGTTTATGTTCGATTTCTCCAAGACGAACATTGACGCTGAGACGCTAGAAATGCTGCTGGCCCTTGCGGCAGAGCATGACGTTGCCGCGCGTGCCGAGGCGATGTTCTCGGGCGCAAAAATCAACAATACTGAGGGACGTGCGGTGCTGCATACCGCGCTGCGCAATCTCGATGCGTCGGTGGTCGTGGACGGTCACGACGTGATGCCCGAGGTCCGCGCGACCTATGCGGCGATGGTTGATTTCGCGCGCGATCTGCGTTCGGGGCGATTTACGGGGCAGGGCGGGGCGATCACCGATGTGGTCAATATCGGCATTGGCGGGTCTGATCTGGGACCGGCCATGGCGACCATCGCGCTTGCGCCTTATCATGATGGGCCGCGCTGCCATTTTGTGTCGAACGTCGATGGCGCACAGATCCATGACACACTGGTCGGACTGAACCCGGAAACGACGCTGGTGATCGTGGCCTCCAAAACCTTCACCACAATCGAAACGATGACCAATGCCGAGACCGCCAAGCGCTGGATGGCCGAAAAGGTCAGCAACCCGGCGGCGCAATTCGCAGCGCTTTCAACGGCGGCTGACAAGACGGCGGCTTTCGGCATTCCCCCCGAGCGTGTTTTTGGATTCGCTGATTGGGTGGGCGGGCGCTATTCGATGTGGGGGCCGATCGGGCTGTCGATCATGATCGCCGTCGGACCCGAGAATTTTGCTGATTTCCTGCGCGGTGCGGCCGAGATGGACGCTCATTTCCGCACTGCCGATTACGCCGACAACCTGCCCGTGCTGCTGGCGCTGGTCGGGCTTTGGCACAATCAGTTTTGCGGCTATGCGACCCGCGCGGTGCTACCCTATGAGCAGCGCCTGTCGCGTCTTCCCGCCTATCTTCAACAGCTTGAGATGGAGAGCAACGGCAAGCGCGTCAGCATGGATGGCGAGGATCTCGAGGTTGATTCCGGACCTGTCGTCTGGGGCGAACCCGGCACCAACGGCCAGCACGCATTTTACCAACTGATCCATCAGGGCACGCGGGTCATTCCGTGCGAATTCATGCTGGGTGCGCGGGGGCATGAACCGGATTTGGCGCATCAACACATGTTGCTGATGGCGAATTGTCTTGCGCAATCGGAGGCGCTGATGCGCGGGCGTTCCCTAGCGGAAGCAACTGATATCATGCGCAAAAAAGGATTAGAAGGGGTCGAGTTGAATCGTCAGGCGCGCCACCGCGTTTTCCCCGGCTCGCGCCCCTCCACCACGCTGCTTTATCCCAAACTCACACCCGAAGTTCTGGGCGGGATCGTCGCGCTTTACGAGCATCGGGTATTTGTTGAGGGCGTCATTTTGGGCATCAATAGCTTTGATCAATGGGGCGTGGAGTTGGGCAAAGAGCTGGCGTTGGCGCTGTCCCCGGTGCTGTCGGGGCAAAGCGATGGCGCGGATAAAGACGGCTCTACCCGTCAACTCGTTGCACGCATTCAAAAGTTGCGTGGCTAACTCTCCCGCTATCGTGACGGAACCGACGTTGGGGGGCAGCGTTTCCTGTTGGAACGCGCCGCTTTAAGGAGGTTCGCAATGATTGAGAAAATGACTGACTGTTCCGCAGGCATGACCGGTTTGACCGTGTCGGGCACCGTTTTATCGCACGATGTGAATGAGGCTATGCGCATGTTCGCCCCGACAGACCGGCTGTTGGTGCAAGTTGCGCCGCGTTTTGACGGCTACATGGCAGAACTTGTGGGCGGCATGCATCGGGCCTGTCGCGAAGGGCAGGCCAAACGCTGCGCATTGGTTGTTCCCGAAGATATGGCCGATGAGGCCACGATGCAGGGAGAGGGGCCAGAGTTTCGCGTCTTTACCACGCGCCCCGATGCCGAGAGCTGGCTTAGCGCCTAGCGCAGACCGATTTCCGACAAAGCCACCGCCAATTCGCGCGGCAGCGCCTCTTCGCGGGTGCGGGTTTTGGGCAGGTCACGGGGGGCGTCCTCGGGTTTGAGATAGCGCCAGCCTTGGAACGGGCGGCGCATTATGGCCTCGGTGCGCACCACCTCGCGATCCAGCACGATGGCGCAGCGCGCTATTCCATCCGCGCCCATCACTTCGCTCAGTTCCAAAACGCGTTGACGCGCCAGAACCGCGCCCTTGAACACCCAATAAAGCGAACCGCCGTTCAAAATCTCGTCGCCGCGCTTGGGCCACATCCGTGTGACATGCATCGCCGGACCGTTGCCATAGCGTTGCGCCTGCCATTGCAGCAGGTCTTCAACCTTTTCCGCGCCCACGCACAGTTTGATCAGATGCACCATATCGGCCATGTCACCCCCTAGGTCACATCAATATAATGCGTTGGTCGGTGCGTGCAATGCGTTGACCCGCCATTGCGCGCCGCGTATCTTGTCAGCCTTCCAGATGATCCGTGAACACCCAAAAGGACGCCCCATGAGCCGCTTTGCCGCACCGATTGCCCGCCAGATTTGGGACATGAAATACCGCCTCAAAGAGCAAGACGGTACGCCGATTGACGGCACGGTCGAGGATAGTTGGCGCCGGATCGCGCGCGCCCTCTCTGTGGTTGAAAAAGACCCCGCCGAGTGGGAAGAGAAATTCTACAACGCGCTGGAAGATTTCAAATATCTGCCCGCAGGCCGGATCACCGCCGGGGCAGGAACGGGGCGCTCGGTGACGCTGTTCAACTGCTTTGTCATGGGTACGATTCCTGATCACATGGGCGGGATTTTCGACATGCTCAAAGAGGCCGCGCTGACGATGCAGCAGGGCGGTGGAATCGGCTATGATTTTTCCACGATCCGTCCCAAGGGCGCCGAGGTAAAAGGCGTGGCGGCTGATGCGTCCGGCCCGCTCTCGTTTATGGATGTGTGGGATGCAATGTGTCGCACAATCATGTCGGCGGGCTCGCGGCGCGGCGCGATGATGGCCACGATGCGCTGTGATCACCCCGATATTGAGCAGTTCATCACTGCAAAGCAGGATTCGGCGCGGCTGCGGATGTTCAACCTGTCCGTGCTGGTAACCGATGCCTTCATGGAGGCCGTCAAGGCCGATGGCCCGTGGGAGTTAAAGTTCAATGATCGCGTTTATCACACGCTGGACGCGCGCGATCTGTGGAACAAAATCATGCGCGCGACCTATGATTTCGCCGAGCCAGGCGTGATCTTCATCGACCGCATCAACCAGATGAACAACCTCAACTATTGCGAGCAGATTGCGGCCACCAACCCCTGCGGCGAGCAACCTTTGCCGCCCTATGGCGCGTGTTTGCTTGGCTCGGTCAACCTCGCGCGTCTTGTAAGCGACCCGTTTGAAGTGAATGCCGAACTGGACCCGATCAAGCTGGATGAGATCGTGCGCCTTGCGATCCGCATGATGGATAACGTGGTCGATGCCAGCCGCTTCCCGCTGCCCCAACAAGAAGAAGAGGCACGCAACAAGCGCCGGATCGGGCTGGGCGTGACCGGCTTGGCCGATGCGCTGCTGATGCTGGGGTTGCGGTACGGTTCGCCCGAGGCGGCTGCGCAGACCGAGGCTTGGATGAAGCTGATCGCGCGGGCGAGCTATCTTGCCTCGGTCGATCTGGCCAAGGAAAAGGGTGCCTTTCCGCTGTTTGACGCCGAAAAGTACCTCGCCTCGGGCAATATGATGCAGATGGATGAGGACGTGCGCGCAGCGATTGCCAAGCATGGTATCCGCAACGCGCTGTTGACCTCGATTGCACCGACCGGAACGATCTCGCTTTACGCGGGCAATGTCAGTTCGGGGATCGAGCCGGTCTTTGCCTATGCCTACACCCGCAAGGTGCTGCAGCCCGATGGCTCGCGCACCGAGGAAGAGGTTGTGGATTACGCCGTTCAGATGTGGCGCGATCTGAAAGGCGACGCGCCTTTGCCCGATCACTTCGTCAACGCTCAAACGCTGGCCCCGCTTGATCATGTGCGCATGCAAGCGGCGGCGCAGAAGTGGATCGACAGCTCGATTTCCAAGACCATCAACTGCCCCGAAGACATCGCCTTTGAGGATTTCAAATCAGTCTATATGGAGGCGTGGGATAGCGGCTGCAAAGGCTGCACGACCTATCGCCCCAATGATGTGACGGGATCGGTTTTGTCGGTGTCGGAGGGGTCGGAAAAGACGCCCGAGACCGATCAGGGCGCTGATGTGGTCTACCTGACCGAGCCGCTGGATCGCCCCGCCGAACTAGAAGGGTCGACCTATAAAATCAAATGGCCCGGCTCGGAACATGCGATCTACATCACCATCAACGACATCGTCCAAGGCGGTCATCGCCGCCCGTTCGAGGTGTTCATCAACTCCAAGAACATGGAGCATTTTGCCTGGACTGTCGCGCTGACGCGGATGATCTCGGCAGTGTTCCGGCGCGGCGGTGATGTCTCCTTCGTTGTGGAAGAGCTCAAGGCCGTTTTCGACCCGCGCGGCGGGGCGTGGATGTCAGGTAAATACGTTCCTTCGATCCTTGCGGCCATCGGCGGCGTGATCGAACGCCACCTGATCGCCACCGGCTTTATCGAGGGCGAGGGGATGGGCCTGAAGACCGACCCAGAGGCCGAGAAGATGATCGTCGGCGATCCGCCGCGCGGCAAAGCCTGCCCCGCCTGCGGCAGCTACGCCATGCGCATGGTCGAAGGCTGCATGACCTGCGCCGATTGCGGACATAGCAAATGCGGGTGATCTGACGGACGCAAGAGAGTCAGAAATGTCCCGACCCCCAAAGTTTATCCTTTTTGGGGTAAATTGACCCACCTTTGATACGGTAAGATCTGCCTCTGGCCAGCGCTCTGGTCAGAGGTCTTTATTTTTCAAATACTTACGG
>JAFGWK010000255.1 GCA_016937195.1 Paracoccaceae bacterium
CTGGAGAGGAATAGAGAACGATGAAAGCATCGCGGTTTTCGGACGCGCAGAAGGCGTTCGCTCTAAAGCAGGGCGGGGATCAGCCAGGCAACCTATTTCAGCTGGAAGAAGAAATATGCAGACCTTCTGCCAGATGAGATGCGGCGGCTGAATGCGCTGGAAGACGAGAACGGGCGATTGAAGTGTCCAACGGCAAAGTCGGAGATGCGCCGATGCTGCCCGAGTTAATGGACCAGATTGCGCCAGACCAAGAGATTACCACCGTCACTACCGACGGTGCGTATGATACGCGTCGATGTCACAACTCCATCGCCAGCCGTGGCACGGCAGTAATCATTCCGCCGCGCCGGAACGCCAAGTCGTGGCTGCCGACCGCTGCTGGCGCCAGGGCGCGAAACGAGGCCTGCGGGCCTCCACATATCTCGGCCGAGCGCTCTGGTGACGATGGAGCGAGTATCACCGATGAAGCCGTGTCGAAACGAAAACAAACTGCGTGAATGGGTTCGGGCAGCGTCTGATGGCAGGCGATTTCGGTCTCCAGGTAGCCGAACTCCAAGTCCGCGCGGCAGTGCTGAACAGTCTCACCGCCCTCAATATACGCGTCACAATAGCCGCAGGATAAGTGTGTCAGGGGAAAGGGGCACTGCGGCCAGTTTCAGATTTCAGCAACAGCACCGCTGGATACCCACAATCAACCTAGACAAAGCTTTGCGACAGAACCAGCGCCGATCATTCTGTCACGGCTCACGATCTTGCCGGGATCTCAGATCGTGCCATTCTTGAATTTCTCGCGCATGAGCCGGTCCGCCATTTCGAGAACAAGCGCATCCTCGCCCTGCCGCGCGACAACCTGCACTCCGATCGGGCGCCCGGCGCTGTCTTCAAGAACCGGGACGGTACAGCACGGGAAGCCTAGCAGCGACCAGATCCGGCTGAAGGCCGGGTCGCCTGTGCCGCTCTCGAAAACAGGGGCTGCACCGGTTGCAGCCGGTGTCATCCAGACATCTCCGGGCTGGGTCGCGGCCAACATACGTTGCCGAAAGTCTAGCATTGCTGCGCGGTCGCTAAGGCGCTGCGTGGCCGTCTGGGCCGCGCCTTCTTCAATCTGGGAACGTAACTTGTCCGAAATCTGAGCGGCCCCGATTTCGAATTCATGGGCTAGAGCTTCGGAGGCTTCCACCGCCATGATCCGGGCATGGAGTGCAGGGATGGAGCGCATCGCTTCGCGAAGCACATTGTTGAAGGGGCCAGCCTCCGTGATCGGAACGCTGGCCTCGAAATCTTGCCAGACCGTATGAAGTTCGGACGTTCCCATTTCCCAGGTCGGTCCTCGAAGGATAGAGAGGCGCGGCACAATCTCTATGCTTCCGGGTTGCAATGCGAGACCTGAGAGAGCCTCAATCGCGAGCGCCGCATCAGGCACTGAACGCGCGAAGGCACCAACTGTATCGAAGGAACGCGCAAAGGCGCTCACCCCCCAAGTGTCAACCAGATCGAAAGAGGGCTTGTAACCGACTACTCCGCAATAAGAGGCAGGGCGGATAATTGAGCCGGAGGTCTGCGTGCCCAAGGCCAGCGGCACCATTCCTGCCGCAACCGCAGCGGCAGAGCCGGCTGAAGATCCGCCCGGTGTTGCTCCGGAGACGACCGGATTACGAGTGCGGCTAGGCTGGTAGCCTGCGAATTCCGTCGTTTCCGTCTTGCCGAGAATTACTGCACCAGCACGCCGCGCCAGCGCAACCGGCGCAGCGTCGAACTGGGCGGTCCGGTCCTCCCAAATCGGCGAACCGGACCGCCAAGGCATATCGCGCACAGCAAAGATATCCTTGACCCCGAGCGCCACCCCGTGCAGCGGGCCACGCATGGGACCAGTATCGAGCGCGCGGGCGCGGGCCAGTGAGCCCTCTTCATCAACGTGCACCCAAGCGCCGACCTCTGCTTCTACCGCCGCACAACGCTCAAGCCGCGCGCGCAAGGCGCCTTCAGCGGTCAGCCGCCCTTCGGCTATAGCACGCACGGTCGCGACTGCGCCTGGCAGATCATCCGCGAAACTCTTCATCGGCTCATCCTTCCCACTGACCCAACGCCGCACGGTAGATTTCGACCGCTTCATTCAAACGTGACAGCTCAACATATTCGTCGGTCTTATGCGCAAGCCCCGGCTCACCGGGACCGAGAATGACGGTGGGCACCCCACCAAGCGCCGGCGTAAAAATTGACGCATCCGAGAAATAGCTCATCGCCATTGGATCCCCGGGCTGGCTTGCATGAATAGCGCTAAGTCTGGTCATTTTGGCCAGCCAAGGATCAGCCGGATCTGTCCAGACGGCAGGCAGGTCAATGATACGCGCAATCTCCGTCCCCTTAGGCAAACAGGCTTCAATCTTAGTGACGAGGGTATCATGAGCAATACCTGGCACAGAGCGCAGATCGAGCGTAACCTCACAGCGATCAGGCACGGAATTAGTGTTCAGCCCGCCAGAAATGGTACCGATATTAAGGCTTGGTCCGCCCATCACCGGATGCACCGCGCCGAGATCGGATTGCGTGACCCGGTCCAGAGCCTTCATCGCAAGCCCGATCGCGTTCACGCCCATCGTTGGGGCAGAGCCATGTGCCGTCACCCCGTGAAAGACCAGCCTTAGCCAAAGCGCGCCCTTATGGCCGGGAACCGCTCGGTTGGCAGTAGGCTCGGCCACGATCAATGCGCCGATGGGAGGCAGAGGACCGGATTTCACGATAGTGCGCGCGCCATCACTGCCGGTCTCCTCGCCTGCGGTGAGCAAGATAGAGACACCGCCCGGAGGCACCGGCGCATTGAGCACGGCACACAAGAACGCCGCGACGCCGCCTTTCATGTCTGTGCTGCCGCGTCCGTAGAGTTTGCCATCCGCGATCACGCCCTCGTGCGGTGGATAGTGCCATGCGGTTCCGCCCAGCGGAACGGTATCAAGATGGCCAGTGAACCCCAGCGCACGGCCCGATCGATTGCCCTTCATAGCAATCAGATTGCTGCGACCTGGCCCTTGCGGGATAATCTGACAATCGAACCCCGCCGCACGCAAAATATCCTCGCAGAAGACCATTGCCTCCGCTTCATGTCCTTCCGGGTTGATCGTGTCAAAGGCGATTAGGCGACGGGCAAGCTCTGTGACATCCATTACCTTATCCGAAATAAGCTTCGTGAACGGCCTCGTCCGACGCGAGGTCGGCCGCAGCACCTTGCGCGACAAGCTTGCCGCCCGAGAGCACATAACCGAAATCCGATATTGCGAGCGTCTGACGTACGTTCTGTTCAACGAGGAAAACGGTAATCCCCTCATCACGGATACCCCGAATGATACGGAAATTCTCCTTCACGTAGAGCGGTGAAAGGCCAAGCGACGGCTCGTCGATCAGGAGTATCTTCGGCCCACCCATCAGGCCGCGTCCGATCGAGACCATGGCTTGTTCGCCACCTGACATCGTGCCCGCAAGCTGGTCCCGGCGCTCGGCAAGGCGCGGAAAAAGATCAAAGACCTTGTCGAGCCTTTGCCGGGTCAGCGCCTCGTCACGAACCTGATATGCCCCCAGTCTCAGATTCTCGGTCACGCTCATCTTAGAGAACATCCGGCGTCCTTCAGGTATCGCGGCGATGCCACGCGCAATAACCTTGTGGGTCGCTATGCCTGTGATATCCTCGCCCTCAAGCTTGATCGTGCCCGCATTCGGCGGAGTCAAGCCGAGGATCGCGCGGATCAATGTCGATTTGCCAGCACCGTTTGAGCCCAGCAGACAGGTGATCTTGCCCGGCACCACATCAATTGAAACATCATGAAGCACGTCGGCCTTGTCATAGGCAGCGCGTAGGTTGCGGATTTCTATCCCTGCCATCAGTCAGTTCCCAGATAAGCATTTTGCACTTCGCGGTCGGCGGCAACTTCGGCATAGGTGCCCTCGGCGATCTTGCGGCCATAACTCAGCACGATGCAACGATCGGTAATGCGCTCAATCACACCCATCTCGTGCTCGACGATAATGATCGACAGACCGTCTCCACGGGCACGGACATCGAGAATGTCGTCCATCAGCTGATGCGTTTCGTCATGGGTCATACCCGCCGATGGTTCATCTAGCAGCAGCAGGCGCGGACCCGAGATCAGTGCGCGACAGATTTCGATCCGTCGGCGCTCAATCATCGGCAGCGCGCCCACGGGCTGTTCCATCCGGTCGGCGAGATGATCTGAGAAAGTCGCGACGAGATCTCGCGCCTGGCGTTGCGTCACATCAAGTTGTTTCTCGAGAGCGCGCCGCGAGATCAAGTTAGACCACAGCCCGCGCACGAGCCGCGAGGTATCACCAATCATGATATTGTCATAGATTGAGAGTGAAAGGCAAAGGCGCGAACGCTGAAAGGTGCGCACGATCCCTGCCTCGTAAACCGCGCGCGGGTTGACGCCGGTGAGCTCCTGCCCTTCGAACAACACCTGCCCCGCACTCGGCGCGTAGATTCCGGTGAGCACGTTGAAGCTGGTCGTTTTGCCCGAGCCATTTGGACCGATCAGCCCGAGTATCTCGCTTTGGGCAAGAGTCATCGAGAAATCGTCCAGCGCGGTAACCCCGCCGAAATTCTTTACAACGTTGCGAAATTCAAGCAGCGGGCCGGTCATGCGTCGCTCCTCCGATCTGGGAAGAAGTTTCGAAGTTGGCGCGACAGGATGCCCTCAGGGCGAAATAACAGAACCAGCATCACCAGGACAGAGAACAGCAAGAACCGGTATTCCTGCAGCAATTGCAGTTTTTCGGGCAGCAATACCACGATCACTGCCGCAACCGCGCTACCCCAAGGATTTCCGACTCCCCCCAACAGCACGATTGAGACGAGCAGGAGGCTGTCCGAGAAGGTGAAAGAAGCAGGCGCGATAAAGGAAATCATCATCCCATAAAGCGCTCCGCTCACTCCCAAGATCAGGTTGCCGAGCAGAAAAGCCTGAATCTTAGTGCGCTTGACCGAAATCCCGAAACAGGCTGCCGCAGTTTCGTCGAGACGCACCGCATCCATGTGCAGCCCAATCCAGCTGCGTTCCAACCTGCGAAAAAGGGTGAATACCAGCGCAGCCAACCCCGCCGCAAGCAGCGCATAATTTACGTAAAAGGAGATATCGAGCCCCCCGACGCTCGGTGCGTCATAAAAATCCCAACCAAAAACCTTCATCGAATTGACCATCAGGCCTTGCGGCCCGCCGAGAACCTCATTCACCTCAAGGAACGTCCGGAAAAGCACACCGAAGGCGATGGTCACGACGGCGGCATAATGCCCCGTCGTGCGCACAATGGGGATCAGCAACGGCAAGCTGATCACCATCGCCACCATCCCGCCCGCAATCAGGATCAGGATGGGCGGGATCATTGGCATAGTGCCAAGAACAGCGGCTGTGTAGGCGCCTGCCCCGAAGAAGGCCGCGCCCGCAAAATTCACAAGCCCGGTAAACCCGAACTGGATATTAAGCCCCAGCGAAGCAACGAAGTAGAGCAGCACCGTCGAGATCATCAGCAACGCGAAATGCGCCCCCGACAGCACGAGGATCAGCGCGATAAGCACCGCAAAGGCGAGCCGATTAAGGCGCGTCTCAGACGCCGCCCAGTCACGTTCGACGCGGCGTACGAATCCTGTCTTGATCGCGACTCCGGTCGCCACGACAGCGAGAATGAGAAGCGAGAGAACCTGCCAAGTCTCTTCAGCCATCAGAAGCGCCCATCCATAGAGCCCTGCGGCGAGGATCACGGCACCTGCGCAAGCCCAAGGACGCGCGCGATCGGATTGTAGAAGGGGAGTATTTGTCATCTGTCTCACACCCGGTCACTGGAGCGTTCAGGGATCAACCCGGTCGGCTTCCACGCCATCAAAGCGATCACCACAGAGAAAGCGAACACGTCTTTGTAGGCTGAGGCGAATGGTAGAAGTGCTGCACCGATGACCTGAAGACCCGCGAAGAGGAAGCCACCAAGAATCGCTCCGTAAAGATTACCCAATCCTCCTATGATCGCCGCTGAGAAACCGATCAGGCCTAGGATCAGGCCCATGCCGAAGTTGATCTCGTTATAATAAAGACCATTCATGATGCCTGCGAAGGCCGCCACACCCGAACCGATCGCAAAGGTCGCGAGCACCACAAGCGTGTAGTTGATGCCCATCGTGCGCGCGGTCTCCTCATCCTGTGCCACAGCGCGGATCGCTAGTCCCAGCCGGGTGCGATTGATCACGAGGTTCAACAGCCCGATCAGCGCCAACCCAGAAACCACAAGAATGACACTGTCAGCGCGTAGCGCAAAATTGCCGATCTCGATCGAACTATTGGGTAGAAGCGCGGGGAAAGCCTTGGGATTGGAGCCATTCGGATAGAAGAGGCGCACAGCCTCGCGAATTGCAGTCCCCAGCATCAGAGTGATCAGCAACGTGTTGAGCTGCGGCGCCTTCTTGAGAGGCAGGATCAGCCATTTCGCGATTGCCGCCCCGATAAGGGCCGTGCCCGCGAGGCTGCACAGCAACACCCCGAGCAATTGAATCCAAGGTTTCAAGATCCCGACCGCTTCCAGACCGAGCCAGGCCGTGAAACCGATGAATGTGCCTAGCATGAGCACATCGCCATGACTAAACTTGATGACATCAAGCACGCCGAAGAACAACGTGAACCCCACCGCAACAAGGGCATACATGGTTCCGAGCAGGATGCCGTTAGCAAGGTATTGAGCGATCAGTCCGAGATCCATTCCTGCCTCTTATCTTACAAAAAATTTGAGAGGCGAGCCGATTACGGCTCGCCAACATTCAGGTCCGAAGGCTTATTTCGGAGCCGCGAGCGAAAGCGTGCCCTTGGCGTAATCGCTGTCTTCCCAAACGACCCACTTACCGCCCTGTGCTACGTATGCGGTGATCCGTGCGACCGTGTTCTGACCGTGATTGTCGAAAGTGATAGGGCCGGTGATTGAGTCGTGTTCCTTGACGGTCGACATGTATTTGACGATAGCTTTACGATCTGGACCCGAAGCCTCGACAGCGTCGATCAGCAGATCTGTCGCAGCAAAGGCGAACGGACCGTATGCTTCAGGTGGGCTGTCGAAATCGGCCGCGGCATATTCCTTGAGGAAATATGCGCCACCAGGCAGTTTTTCGGCGGGTGCGCCTTCTAGGAAGGTCACTGCACCTTCGGCCAGATCACCGCTTAGACCTTCGAAGAACACATCGGACTTGATCCCCGAAACGCCCTCAAAGACGGCCTCGATACCGAGCTTCTTCATCTGTTGACGCACACGCACGCCGCCCGGTGTGAGACCCGCATAGACCACCACATCGGGGTTAAGCGATTTCACCTGAGTCAGCTCGGCTGTGAAGTCCTGCTGGTCGGATGTCACACCGAAGGTTCCCACCACCTCGGCACCGTTTTGGGTAAGGAATTGCGACAGGTACTTGTTGTGCCCTTTGCCGTAATCCGTCGTATCATGGATAATCGCGAAGGTCTTGTAGCCTAGCTCGGTCATGAACTGGGCTGCTGTTTCGTTCTGGTTGATCATAGTGCCGTTGACGCGGGTGATCTCGGCGTAATCGTTGCCATAGGTGATGTCGGGCAGAACCGCCCCCCAGACCGTCGCGGGCAGGCCGAAACGGTGATATACGTCGACTGTGCCCATAGCGACCGACGAGCAGTAATGCGCAATCGTGGCAACGACTTTGCGGTCGGTCGCCATCTTCGTCGCGACCTGCACGCCCACATTGGGCTTGCACTCGTCATCAAGCACCACAAGCTCATAGTGATATTTCGAGTCCGGATCGGCATTACGCAGCTTTACCGCGAGTTCGGCCGAGTTGCGCCCACCCAGACCGACCGAAGAAACACCACCTGTCAGCGGCCCGATAAAGCCCAGCTCTACCGTATCCTTGGCCTGCGCACCCGTCGCTATGAGCAGCCCCGCCGACACTCCAAGCGACAAGACTATGCGACGGAGCCCGTTTTCAGTATTGAATTTCATTCTACTTTCCTCAAGGTTGCTTGACGAATATTGAGATATGAGCAGAGCTTGCGTCAATTTTTTGCATAAAATTCAACTTTTTTTCGATATTGGCGCAAAAATGGATGCAGGTTACAATTGCGGCGAATAGATGGGCTAGGATTCAAGGCATGGGCGCAAAAATTAAGCAGGATGTTAATGGCGCAGCGGAGCATGATCCCAACGTAGGTACGAGCGGGTCGGCAGAAAGTACGATGTCCGATCTCGGAACAAAGCTGCGAGAGACCCGTAAGGCCAGTGGCAAGACCTTGCAGGTGCTTGCGAAAGAAGTTGGCTGCTCTCCTTCGATGCTGTCGAAGATAGAGACCGATCAGGCGACGCCCTCGCTGCGCACGCTCCATCGCATCCTCGCAGCGCTTGACACCTCGATCGTCGCACTGTTTGCAAGTGAAGGCACACACGACGAGACAAGTGTGATGCGTGCAGAAGAGCGTCCCTCGGTGAAGGTCCTCCATGGCGGGGCAAGCGGAGCAATCTTGCTCGAACGGCTGACGCCGACTTTCCCTGGCCTGATGCTCGACGCGAATATCCACACGCTTGAACCCGGCGCAGAAAGCGGCGGCGATATTCATCATGTTGGGCAGGAAGTCGGCTACATCCTACAAGGCCGCGTCGAGTTGATTGTTAGCGGAAAAAGCCATTTTCTCGGCCCGGGCGACAGCTTCTTCTTCGCCTCGAACCTGCCCCATCACTATCGAAATATCGACCCGGGCACCTCTCGGATACTCTGGGTGGCAACGCCCGCGACTTTCTGAGACTCAAGCTCTCGCGAGCCGACCCATCGGCGACTCGGACTCTCAGTTTATAGTCATTGCAACTTTCAGCGCCTGTTGCGCGGTAAGATCGAAAAGTTCGTACGCATCGGCCCATCCCAGTCGCTTCTTGTGGCAGATGCGCCTCGACAAAATCGTCGAGACCATTGGGACGGGCCATAGGCACAACGAGACAAACGATTAACCATGCCGTCAGATCTTGAGATGTTCCAGGATCCGTTCCCGGCTGCTGGCGTCGGTAACGCCCCGATCATCGATTTCGCCAAGCTTGAGAACCGCCCAGCGATCGGCAACTTCCAGGGCGAAATTCAAGTTCTGTTCGACCAATAGGATGGTGGTTCCGCGTTCGCTTTGTTCGGCCTTTAGCGCCTTGGCAATCTGCGCGATCACCGTTGGTTGCAGGCCTTCGGAAATTTCGTCGATCAGAATAAGGTCCGGCTTCAGCATCAATGCGCGGCTCAGGATCAACATCTTTTGTTCTCCTCCTGATAGCGTGCCGGCCTTTTGTCCCAGCCGATCGCGCAGGAAGGGGAAATGCCCGAACACATGCTCCAATGCTGCCTCAAGCGTCCGGTCGGAAGGGACCGCCAAACGCAAGTTGTCACGGATGCTGAGATCGGTGAACAGCGGCTGCTCTTGCGGAGCATAGCCCATACCTGACTTGATCAGGTCTTTAGGGGAAGCGCTGACGATCGACCGGCCATCAAGCAGGATGTGGCCTGCGCGCGCTGAAACCAATCCGAGGATGGTCTTCAGAAGGGTTGTTTTACCCATACCGTTCTTGCCCATAAGGGCAAATATCTCGCCTTTACGGATCGACAGAGATAGGTCTCTGATGATGGCAATTGTGCCATAACCGCTGCTTACGCCGTCCAAAGCCAGCTTGGCACCGGTTTCTGCGCTATCAAACATGATCGCCTCCCGAATAGATGGTTTTGACAATCTCGGAATTCACCACCTCCTCGACCGAACCGTCCAGAACTAGGCGACCTTGGTGTAGCACCACAATCCGGCTGGATATGTCGCGCACAAAGTCAAGGTCGTGTTCGACGAGGATCGCGGCGAGGCCAAGCTCGCTGGTCAGTTTTTTCAGGATCGCTCCAATAGTTGTCCTCTCAGCCTTTGTCAGCCCGGCAGTCGGCTCATCAAGCAGGATCATCCGAGGTTCTAAGGCGACCACCATGGCCAATTCTAGGCTTTGCTTTTGTCCATGCGACAGCAGCGAAACCTGGGTAGACAAGCGTTGGTCCAGTCCGGTCAGTTGCAGAATTTCGATCGCTGCCGATGGCAGGCCCAGCACGTCTGAGTCAGATACGAAGCTGGGCGTTTCCAATGCGGCGCGCGCCATACGAAGGCATTCGGCGACGGTCAGGCTTTCAAAGACGCTGGCGACTTGGAATTTGCGCCCGACACCCAGGGCTACGATCTGGTTCGGTATCATGCCGGCTATGTCCTTGCCCGCAACCCGGACCACACCTCGCGAACTCTCATTGCCGTCGGTCAGGCAACGCATCATAGTGGTCTTGCCAGCGCCGTTCGGCCCGACAAGACTGACTAGCTCGCCCGGTGACACGTCTAGTGTGATGTCCTGCAGTACCTTTTGACTGCCATAGGATTTTTCCAGTTTGTCGATACGCAAAAGGGGACCATCGATCGAATTCTTGTGGTGCAGAGATGTTTTCATAACCAGTTCGGGGCTGCTTTCGATCGGTAGCTCACTCCGACCACGCCGGGTGAACCGGAGTACCAACGCGGCCAGTCCGTTAGGCAGAAAGATGATCATCACAATGAACAGCGATCCGATGATAAGTTGCCATAGGAAGGGAAGCTCGCCTGACAGGTTAGCGCTGAGATAATCGATGCCGATCGCACCCAGAACCGGACCGAGAATGGTGCCGCGTCCGCCCAATGCGGTCCAGACGACCAATTCGGTGCCAAAAATAAAGCCGGTGTTCTCTGGCGCAACCACGCCCGAGGCATTGGCAAAAAGGAAACCCGCCAGCCCCGCCACGCCTGCCAGCACGGCCATCAGCACAATCTTTATACGCTGGGTGTTCAACCCGAGATAGGCGCAGCGAGTTTCATTGTCGCGGATCGCGGTCAGTATGCGTCCACCGTCCGAGCGCACGAAAATAAGCGCTCCCACCGCGATAATCACGAGGCAGATACCTGACAGGCGGAAGAAACCTTCTAGCCCGAAGGGAAGGCCAGTATAACCCACCAGTCCGCTACTGGACCCGGTCAGAGTGCCGCCGGAATAAATTAGCTGGGTCACCACAATAGGAAAGACCAGCGAAATCACGGTCGCGTAAATCGGCGTCGAGCCATAGTAGAACGATAGCCAGCCAACAATCAGGCCCAACACGACAGGTACAATGATTGCCAAAACCAGCGCCAGACCAATCAGGGTTGGTGAACTGCCAACCTGAGTGAAAAGCATCGCCGTGGCATAGGCGCCGACCCCGAAAAAAGCCGCCTGACCAAAGGTTAGGACACCAGCGTAGCCCCACAGCAAATCGACGGTGATCGCAAGAATCGCGTATATCATCGACCGCGTCAGAACATTCATACTGAACCGGTCCAGAAACATCGGGCCAACTATAACCAACGCAAGCGCACACAAAGCGAGGATACCCAGCATTGTTGCTCGGCGCCGAGCCCTCGCACGACGGGGAAGAGAAGCGGCAAGCGCGTCAGACACGGGCGAAACCTTTCGAACTGATGCGGAGGACCAGCGCGCTAAGAACAGCAACCGTAATTCCTCCGAGTATGGGACTGATGAAGGTGGAGACGAGGACTTGTGCGCCTCCAAACACTAGGCAGGCGATCGCCAACGCGCCAAACGACGACCCCGCGACCATCACCAGCATGAAAGAGCCGATCAGCCAGGCCACACCCATAGTCGGGTCAACGCTTGTCAGCGGCGTCAACAGGACACCGGCCAGAGCCGTCAAGCCGGTGCCGATCATAAAGGTCACAAGCCGGATTTTGCTCGTATCAAGACCCAGGGCGCGCGCCAGCGGCTCGTTCATAATGATTGCGCGTGCCGAAAGGCCGAGCCGGGTCCCCTCCATCAGGAAAGCGAAACCAAGCCCGATTACAGCGGCCGCTGCCAATGCGAAAATGCGGTAGAGCGAATAATTGGCGCCAAACACATGAATGGTGCCGGACAACAGATTTTCGGTGAATTGCACGTCGCGCCCGAACCACAGGGTTATGAGCTGACCGATGACTATACCCAGCCCCCAAGTGGCAAGGATCGCGTCCAGCGGTCGAGCGTAGAGCGGTCGCACAATCAGACGTTCGGTCACGCCCCCCAGCACGGCCCCGGTGACGAATGCCAGCGGCAGCGCGAGCCATGGATTGAGCCCAAGACCACCAGTCACCACGGCGCAATAGGCCCCCACGGTCAGCCAGGCGCCGTGGGCGAAATTCACGATTTCCAAGACACCGAAAATAGCGAGAAGCCCCGCCGAAACAATGAAAAGAATGGCTGCGGTGGTCACGATATCCAAGAGAAGTGTCATTGCGGTGGGCTCTCTGTTGCGGATGGATATCACGGCCGGGACAAAGGGCCCCGGCCGCGCTTTAAGCTCAGAGCTCGGGGCACTGTTCGCCGGGATCAACATCCTTGAAGGTCCCGACCACCTTGACCGAGCCATCTTCCTGGACTTGGCCCAAATACATCGTCAACGGCGCATGGTGCTGTTTGCTCATCTGGATGCGACCACGTGGGCCGGTGTAAGAGACCTCGTCCAACACGTCCAAAACCGCCTTGGTATCGGTTGAGCCAGCCTTTTCGACAGCCGCCTTGTAGAGGTAGACGGCTTCATACTGCGGAACCGACAGATCATTGGGGGTACGCAGATCGTCACCAAACTTTGCTTTCATCGCTTCGAGGAAGGCCTTGTTCTCGGTGCTTTCGATCCCGGTAACATAAGAGGCCGAAATCAGGATACCGGCCGCGTCAGCACCCATATTCTTCGCGGTACCTTCATCCACGGCAAGGTTGGCGTAGGGCAGTTCAACCCCGGAGCCGCGCAGTTGCTTAGTCAGGGTGACATTCGGCGCGCCGCCTGCCGTCGAAGTGATGAGCGCATCAGCGCCCGAAGCCTTCAGTTTGGAGATGATAGCAGTCCAGTCGGATCCATCCATCGGCAGGTATTCCTCGCCCACGATTTCACCGCCGGTGCTTTCGACATAGCTGCGAGCGAATTCAAGCATGCCGCGCCCGAAGGCATAGTCACTGCCGATCAGGAAGAATTTTTTCGCGCCGTCCGCGCTAAGATAATCGACGACCGGCGGGACCTGTTGTTCCGGCACCCAGGCATCAACAAAGAGATTGGGGTTGCACGAGCGGCCTTCATAGAACGAGGTGTAGATATAGGGCACTTGGCCGCGCGACACGATCGGCAGGCCAGCGTTGCGGGCGGCACTGGTTTCCATCGAAATCAGCACGTCGACTTCCTTCTGAAACACCAGTGAGTCAAAGGCTTTCTGTGCCCCTGCGGCGCCTGACGCATCATCGGCGATGACCAGTTCTAACTGGCGACCCAGCACACCACCCGCAGCGTTGATTTCTTCCACAGCCAGTTCAGCCGATTGCACCACCGACGGTGCTACAACACTGTTGGCGCCCGAAAGACCGACGGGGACACCGATACGGATCGAATCCTCTGCGGCGAAGGCACTGCTTGCCAGCATGACGCCGGCCACTGTTGCAAGGAGAGTAGATATTTTCATTTTTTGGTTCCCTGTTTGGTTTGTATTGAGAGAGGTAGAACGGAAGAAATGAGAGCTTCATCCGTAGACGTCGGTGCGTCGGTCCCCGAATTTGTCATTGAATTCATTCAGTCTTCGCTTGGACAGAACGTCGCTCGGGGTGATTTCAGCATAGAGGATTTCTTCGCCCGCGCGGCTTGCGGGACCAGCCAAAGGCCAGCCAGTCGCGTCGAGGATCAGGCTTTGGCCGATAAAGGGCTGGCCGCGTTCGATCCCGACACGATCAGCGCAGGCGATGAACAACCCGTTGGAATGTGCCGCAGCCTTGTGCAGGATATTCGACATCGCTTCGGTCTCTGGGTCCTGATCAGGCATCGGCACCCAATTGGTAGGCACGCAGATCACTTCGGCACCCTTGATCGCCAATTCGCGAAAGGTTTCCGGGAACCAACCATCATAGCAAATCGCGATTCCGATCCGGCCCAGCGGTGTATCGAAAACCGGCAGGCCAAGGTCGCCCTTTTCGAAGAAAAGATTTTCCCGATACCACAAGTGCATCTTGCGATAGGTGCCGATATACCCTTCCGGGCCGCACAACATGGCCGAATTGTAAAAGACACCGGACGATACCTCGGCCAGACCCGATACGATATAAATGTCCATTTCGGAGGCCAAAGCGATCAGACGCTGTGCACTAAGGCCATCTGGAATCGGCTGCGCCAAACTTGCTAGTTCTTCGGCACTGTCGAAGACATAGCCGCTGTTAGCCAATTCGGGCAGTACAATCAGCTGTGCCCCTTTGGCATGGGCCTCACGCACCCGCTCTTCGATTGCGTTCAGATTGGCTTCGACTTCGCCAATCTTTGGTTCGTACTGAATGCAGGCGATAGTCACTGAATGCGCGTGATTGGTCTCAAAGGGCACGTCGATCTCCAAAATACAAAAAGCCCCCGCCCACGGTCAGAAACCGTAGTATCGGGGGCTGCATAGCCGGGATGTAAGGCGGCAACCTTGCCGCAGAGCAATCCTGCTCGTTTCACTAAGGGTGACACGCAAGACGATCTGGATCAATTTTAATGTTTAGGCAAAGGACTGGTTTTTTCGCCCTTTATTTCAGCAACCTTGATTCAACGCTTCAGACCGAGACGGCTCATTGTCTCATGGGCCGCAATAAGCTCTTCGGCGATTGCCGCCATCGTAATCCGTTCCGAAGTCGCCTGATCACGCAAAAGCCGATAGGCGGCATCCTCGTCCAACCCCTGTTCGTCGATCAGTAACCGGATCGCCCGATCTACCAATCGCCGACCCTTCAGGGTGTCTTCCAATTTGCGTACCTTCGCAGTCATCCGCGCCTCGTAGCTGTGGCGGTAGCGCGCAAGAGTGAACTGCGTGAGAATGCCGAGCGGGCGGAGTGGCTTGCTCATCACGCCGTGCGCATTGAGATCGTAGATTGCCCGTAGGGACGTCGGGCTTTCATAGGTGACGACCGCAATGATCGCTGGATTGGTGCCTTCGAAAACCTGCACGGCCTGGTCCGTTGCAGTGTCCTCAACGCTAATGAATACAGTATCGGTTCCTTCCGGCAGCGTCGCCGGTAAGGGCCAGGATGCGTTTACCTCGCATCCCAATCTGCGTAGTTGGCCAATCAACACAGCCCCATCATCGTCGCGAGGATGAATCACCAAAACCCGCGCCCGGCGCAGATCATCGAGTATACGGCTAGGTGGGGCCTTCATACCCATTCTCGCAAGGATGGTTCCTCGAACCGGGTGGTCGCCAGATACGGATCGGGATGAACCGGAGTGCCACTTTCCCACACGACGTCGAATAGCCCGTCCGGACGCGCCAGACCAATCCGCGGCGTCAGCCATGTATGCCGGGTTTCTGGGTCGACATGAATCCGCCCGACTGGCGCTTCGAATTCCAGTCCAAGAACGGCTTGGCCGATGCGGTGCGTGTCCATCGTGCCGACCTGCTCCAGCGCTCGGGCAAACAAATGGACCTGACTATAGGCCGGCTCGGACCAGACGCTGGTTACGGTCGCAGCACCGAACCGCGCCTTGTAAGAGGCAACGAACGCATGGTTCACCGCCGTGTCGAGGGTTTGGAAATAACTCGCCGCAAGGATATGGCCGGTGCATTTCTCAGGTCCGATGCGCGCGATCTCTCCCTCAGCCATGGTCAGGCTTGCAATCGGGCAGGTGCGGCGGTCGATCCCAGCGGCGTCGTACAACGTGTAAAAAGCCTGCGCCGAGGTGCCCACCAGTGTGGAAAATACCGCATCAGGGCGGTTCTGTTTAATCTCGCGGATTAGAGCCATTTGCGCGGTCGCTGTTGCCTCAAGCGGTAGATAATGCTCGCCCACGGTTTCGCCGCCACGGGCTTCGATCAGATCCCGCATGATCCTGTTCGATTCCCGAGGGTAAATGTAATCCGACCCAACAAACAGAATCTTGTTTCCGTATGTCTGAAGCAGATAATCGGCCAGCGGCAGGCATAGCTGGTTCGGTGTAGCACCAGAATAGACAAGGTTTTCGCAATACTCGAACCCCTCATACATTGAGGGATAGAACAATAAGCCATTATAACGTTCTACGATCGGCAGCACCGTCTTGCGGCTGGCTGACATCGAGCAGCCGAATATAACATCAAGCTCATCTTCGGACAGCATCTGACGCGCCAGCGCGCGATAGGCATTGTTGTCCGAGCCCGGATCCTTGCAAATTGGGATCAGCGGACGCCCGAGTATGCCTCCCGCTGCATTGATCTCATCAATCGCTAGTATCGTGCCATTGTAGTGTTCGGTTTCGGTAACCGCGGTGATTCCGCTGCGCGAAAAAAGCACCCCGGCCCTCCAGCCGTCCTGCGCGGGTGGGGTCATTGAGATACCTCCTGTGAGCCGGTACCTTTTGCGGGTCTGGCTAATAATAGACGGCTCCACCTTGCTATCACAAGTCGCACCCGCAAGGACGGGGTTGAGATGCTAGGTTGCGTTGTCCACTCGGGCATTGCCAGTTCTCGCCAGTTGTCGCAATCGGAAACCCTTGACCCGATCGTTCGGGTCAAGATCAAAGCCGCTGTGCCTTCGAAATTCGCGATGCGCTGCCCCTTTCTTCTACTTGTCAAAAGCAGTGCCGAACTGATCACGCAGTAAGTTTTTTTGCACTTTGCCCATCGTGTTACGTGGCAATTCGGGCAGCACTTCTATGACCTTGGGTTGCTTGAATTTGGCGATACGCTCCGCAATGCCGGAGCGGATCGCTTCGGGGTCGATGCTCGCGCCCGGTTGAGGGACAAGCACGGCGACAACGCCCTCGCCGAAATCAGGATGAGGCACGCCGATCACGGCGCTCTCCAAGACACCGGGTTGTTCGTCGAGGATCAGTTCGATCTCTTTCGGGTAAATGTTATAGCCGCCCGAGATAATCAGGTCTTTCGCCCGCCCGACGATCTGGACGTAGCCGTCCGCGTCGATTTGCCCGATATCACCGGTAATGAAAAACCCGTCAGCGCGCAGTTCGGCGGCAGTTTTTTCAGGCATCTGCCAATAGCCCTGAAATACGTTGGGGCCCCGCACTTCAATGATGCCTACCGCACCATCCTCCAGTGTCGCTCCGGTTTCGGGATCGGTGATCTTCAGCTCGACCCCCGGCAGAGGGAAGCCCACGGTGCCAGCACGGCGCTCGCCATCATAGGGGTTCGAGGTGTTCATGTTGGTTTCGGTCATACCGTAGCGCTCAAGGATACGATGGCCGGTGCGCGCTTCGAACTCGCGGTGGGTCTCGGCGAGCAGCGGCGCGGAACCTGAGGTGAACAACCGCATGTTCTTCACCAGATCACGGTCGAAACGCGCATCGTTCAGGAGCCGCGTGTAGAAAGTGGGAACCCCCATCATCGAAGTCGCTTGCGGCAGGAAACGGATCACTTCGTCGATGTCGAATTTAGGCAAGAAGATCATCTTTCCGCCCGAGGCGAGGATGACGTTAGAGGCGACGAAGAGCCCGTGAGTGTGGAAGATCGGCAATGCGTGCAGCAACACGTCGGTCTCGGTAAAACGCCACAAATCGGCCAAGGCCAGCGCGTTCGACAACAGGTTCGACTGGCTGAGCATCGCCCCCTTCGAGCGTCCGGTCGTGCCCGAGGTGTAAAGCAGAGCGGCGAGATCGCCCCCCGAGCGCTCGGCAGGGATGAAGGTATCGGAGGCGATGGCTGCGGCATCGGTCAAGCTGCCCTCGCCCGCCGGGCCCAACGTCAGAACCGGCACCGAGACGATCCCAAGCACCGTTACTTCGGCAGAGGGGCTGCAGACCACCGCGCCGGCCTCGCTATCGGTGATGAAATATTCGAGTTCGCTCGCCGTGTAGGCGGTATTGAGCGGCAGGAAAACGATACCGGCCATGACGCAGGCCGCGTATAGCGCTAGCGCCTGCGGCGACTTCTCGACTTGCACCGCTAAACGGTCGCCGGGGCGCAGACCCATCGCGGTCAGCGCATTTGCCTGACGCGCCGCAATCGCCATGAACTCTCGTCCGGAAAGCACGCTTCCATCGGACGATGTCAGAAAATCGTCATCGCGGGCTGCGAGTGGCATGAAGAGGCGGTCGTAGAGCGGGTTGGTCATGAGAGAGTTTCCTTCAAAGAGTAAATTCTTTTGGCTTTTCGCGTTACGCGATGGCATCGGTCTGGAGCAGAGCCCGAACCTCTTTCGACGCGGCCACTTCCTGCGCCCGGGCGAAACGTTCATGGTTCTCGACAAAGGTCTCCGGATCGTAGCCGTAATTCACCATCGCGCCGGCACTTTCGGCCAGACCTTTGGCGGACGTGTCGGCTCCCGCATGCACGGCGTGGATATAGGCGCCGTTGCCGAGGTGGAATCGGGTCACGGGATCATAGGGCATGCCGTCCTTGCGCTTCGCTGTCACGAGGAACTGCGCTGCGGTCGCGCGCAGGGCGTCGGCGTCGAGATCCGCGGGGTCGAGACCCTGCTCTTTCATCCAGCGCGAAAGAGTTGGGATCGGCGACAAGGTGACGAAGGTGTTGATGTTTGGCAACTCGGCGGCGAGATCTTCGGCAACCTGTTTGATCAGCGAGTTGCCGAAGGAAATGCCAGCGAGTCCGGCTTGGCAGTTGGAGATCGAGTAGAAGACAGCAGTATCCGCCTCATCCGCGCGCAAGACCTCACGATCCTCTGCGAGCAAGCTTTGCACTGAGCCGGGGATACCTTGGGTTAGTGCGACTTCGACGAAAATCAGCGGCTCATCCGGCATCGCTGGATGGAAGAACGCGAAACAGCGGCGGTCGGTCGGCTCCACCCGGCGGCGTAGATCGTCCCATGAGTGAATGGCGTGGACCGCCTCGTAAGCGATGATCTTTTCGAGCACCTGTGCTGGACTTTCCCAGTTGATCGGCCTTAGCACCAGGAAACCGCGATTGAACCAGGAAGCGAATAGATGTTGGAAGTCGAGATCAATCCGCGCCCGCAGATCCTTGCGCGGGATAAGCCGTAGCAGGTCACGGCGCATTCCGACCAGTTGCGGGGTCGCCCCCGGCACCCGATTGAGACGGCGGGCCAGTTCCTGTCGGGCAGGCTCGGACGCGGCAAGAAATTCAGCGTAATTTGCCTGCGATGGTGTCTCTTCGAACGCCGTCAGCGCGTTGCGGACCCTGTCACTGTCGATCCCGAGATCACACGCGAGATGCTCAAAGAAGGTGATTTTTGCCCCGTCGTCCATTGCGGCGAAGCGGTCGAGTATCTGCGCGGCCGTCGTCATGCCGGAAATTTCGCCGCGTGTCGAAAGCAGATCAGACGTGAGTTCCTTGATATCGCGTGAGTTTGCGGGGGTTACCATCTTCCCGCGCGTTTGGCGCGCGAAGATGGTAGCGAGCACGTCGGAAAGCAGATTCATAGTGCGCTCCCCATGACAGCTGTGGGTAGCCAGGTCACCAGGCCGGGAAAGAAGCATAGGATAACGAGCGCAAGGATCATGCACCCGACGAAGGGAAGCGATCCCCATAGTACCTGCTGGAGCGAGATATCCGGCGCTATTCCGTTAATGACGTAAAGGTTCAGGCCTACCGGTGGTGTGATCAGACCGATCTCCATGTTGATCGTCACAATCACCGCGAACCAATAGGGGTCGAACCCGGCCGTCTTGATGATCGGCAGCAAGATCGGCGCCGACATCAGGATTACCGCCACCGGAGGCAAGAAGAAGCCCGCGACCAGCAGAAACACGTTGATCAAGACCATTAGCACCCAGCGATTGACCTCAAGCGCGCCGATCCAATGCGCGATCGACTGCGTCACGAAGAGCGAGGACAGCATGTAGCTGAAGACCCCCGCGGCAGCGATGATGAACAGGATCATCACGCTTTCCCGAGTCGAGTCGCGCAGCACTTGCCAGAGTTCCAACGGGTCAAGCATGCGATAGATTATAACCGCAGCGAAGATACAGAGGAGGGCTCCAACAGCCGCCGTCTCGGAAGGGGTGGAGATGCCACCGTACAGCGCCACCAGTACTCCAACAATAATCGCGATGAACGGCAAGACGCGGGGCAGAATCTCAAACCGCTCGCGCCACGAATAACGGACTTTGGTCAGCACCGAGCTAGCGGCGCCCCGGCGCCAAGTGTCGAACACCGCCCAGCCGATGAACAGCACGGTAAGCAGTAAGCCCGGGATGACCCCGGCGAGGAATAGCCGACCGATCGACGTTTCAGTGGCGATGCCGTAAACAATCATCGTCACCGAGGGCGGGATCAGGATTCCCAGCGTGCCGCCCGCTGCAATCGAGCCAGCAGCGACTTCGGGCGGGTAGCCACGCGAGCGCATTTCGGGAATGCCCATTTTGCCGATCGCGGCACAGGTGGCCGGGCTTGATCCAGACATCGCCGCGAACAGCGCACAGGCGCCAAGATTGGACACGACGAGGCCGCCGGGAACCCGCGTCAGCCAGCGTTCTAGCGCTTCGTAAAGATCCGGGCCGGCACGGGTCGAGGCGATCGCCGCGCCCATGATAATGAACATCCGAATCGAGAGTAGCGCGAAACTGTTGAGTTCCGCGTAGAATAGGTCGGGCAGGGATTGCAGCGAACGTGGTCCCTCGAAGATTAGCAGGAAACCGGTGGCGGTTAGCAACAGGCCGACCGCGACGGAGACGCCGGAGAACAGGACCACAGTCGTCACGACTCCAATGATGAGGGCGATGAGAAGCGGATCCATCAATCTGGGCTCCTTTCAGGATGGGGCTCGGGCATCACCTCGGTCGGCGCAAAGATCGCCATCCAAAGATCGCCGATCAGTTGCAGCAGGTAGAGGCCGAAGCCCAAAGGCATCGAGAGATAAGTGATCCAGAGCGGGAAAGCCCAGACCGACTCCGATTTCCAGTTTCGGTGCCAAGCGGTGTGGAAGAATTCCCAACTGTACCAGAGCATCGTGCCGATCATCGCGATCGTGGCCAGTGTGACCACCACCGCCAGAACACGCCGCGCCGGAACTGGAAGCAAGTGCGGCACGAGATCGACACCGACATGACCGCGCAACTTTTGCACATAAGGCAGGCCCAACAGTGTCGCAGCAATCATCAAGTAGATCACCGCCTCGGTTTGCCAGAGCGTTGATCGTCCGAGCACCGCACGCACAAAGATCATCTGGCATGTGATCAGCACCGAAGCGAGGATCATGCCCGATGCGACAATGCCGGACAGGGTGGATACCAGCCCCAGTACCCGTAGCGCTTGGGGGGGGCGGTATGCGGTGCCTGACGGCACCGCATTGATTTGGTTTTGGTTCATTGCACCGCCAGCGCCTCGTCGAGCAGCTTCTGTCCGTCCGGTGTCGATTTTACGAAAGCCGGATAGGAGCTCTCTTTTGCGATTTCGCGCCATTCGTCGAAATCCGCCTGCGACATGGTGGCGATTTTAACGCCAGCCTTCTCAAAAGCCTTGGTGGTTTCGGCATCACCCAGCTTGGCCTGTTCCAGGTACCATGTCTCGGCTTTAGCCGATGCATCGGTCAGCGCCTTTTGCTGTGCCGGGGTCAGGTCGTCGAAGGTGGTCTTATTGATCAGCAGGGGCTGATACATAAACCACAGCGCGGTGTCACCGGCCGGGGTGTAGCACTTGAGCTGTTCGTAAAGGCGGTAACTCAGGAAGCTTTCCGAGGACGTGTTGGCGGCATCAAGAACCCCGGTCTGTAGCGCCGAATAAATTTCCGATGACGCCATCGACGAGATCGAGGCCCCGGCAGAGGCCAGCATAATCTCGAAGGATTTGCCCGCGGCGCGGATGCTCAGCCCTTTAACGTCGGCCGGCTTTGTGATGCAGTTCTTGGTGGAACCGAACCCGCCGGCGAGATAGCCGTGGACGAGCGTTTTAATATCGTCTTCGTTCAGGATTTTCTCGATATCCGCCATGAAAGGCGAATGCGCCAACCGGTTTCCGTGGTCGAGATTCTTTACCAGCCCAGGCATCAGAGTCAGGTTGTATTCCGGCCGCTGCCCACCCGCGTAGCTGAGCGGCAATATGGTCATATCAAGCTGGCCACGGCTAAGCGGCGTGTATTGCTCGCGAGCCTTGAAGAGGGTCTGGTTCGGATAGATCTGGATGTCGAGGTCAACATTCGCGGCCTTGACGTCGTCGGCGATCATCTGCGCGACCTTGTTTCGGACATCCCCCTCGGAAAATTGGTGCGACAGTTTCAATGTTGTGGCGTCGGCAGTGCCAGCGACAAGCATGGCAAAGGCTCCCGCCGTGAACAGGCGTTTAATCATTTTATTCTCCTCCCTCGCCGGATCGTTTGATGTTCCCGGCGGAGTTATGGAAAACGAATGTTGTGCTCTCTGTCAATAATATTGTATACAAGAACTACAGAATGGGATGCAGATAGTTCGGGAGATAATATGGAGTCCAGCCGTTCAGACCAGATTGCCTCGCTTCTTGAAGAGCAGATACTGACCGGCCGATTCGCTCCGGGCGCGCGGCTCGACGAGGTGTCGCTCGCGGAGGAGCATCAGGTCTCCCGAACCCCAATTCGCGAAGCGCTGCAACGGTTGTTACTTTCAGGGCTCGTCGAGCACACGCCACGCCGCGGCGTCTTCGTTCGTCAGGCGTCAGCTGTCGAAATCATGGAAATGTTTGAGGTCATGGCGGAACTCGAAGCCGCTTGCGGTAGACTGTCGGCCATGCGCAGTAGTGAAGAAGCCGTTGAGCGCCTCCGTCACGTAAATGCCGGATGCCGCGAGGCGCTTAAGAACGGTGATGCCGATGCCTACTACGAAGAGAACGGCGCTTTTCATCACTTGATCTACGCACAGTCGGGCAACCGTTTCCTCGAAAATGAGACCGCGCGACTACACCGCAGGCTGAAGCCTTACCGCCGGATGCAGCTTCATCTTCGGGGACGTATGCAGCAGTCGATGGATGAACATGACGGGATCGTTGATGCCATTGCGAAAGGCAAAGCGGAAGTGGCTGCGGAACTGTTGCGCGGCCATGTCGGAGTGCAAGGCGAGAAGTTCCATCATCTCTTACAACAGTTACGGCTCGATAAGACTGGCTGATCAACGTGGGACTGTCCAAGTCGCTCATCTTACCGAAACTCAACCGGACCCATTCAAAATTACGCTCTTTGGAGGCCCATGCAGCTCCGCTTCCGGAAAGCGCAGAATGCGCCAATATCCCACCCTGATCAAACCAAGAGAACACACTTATGTCGTCTGCAACGTAGCGCATCCAACCCGTTGAAGCCGAGAAAACGGATGCAATCACCCTATTTTTCGAGTGCAAGCCGCGCGCGCTGAAAGCCCCGATAACGGGGCAGGTCGAGCCACTTATCAGGCAAGGGATGGCGAGAGTGGATGCGAGTCGTGCGGGTGCTCGCAGGTCCCTCGGCACGGATTTCAGAGGTTGCTTTCTACCTGAGCCAGCACCTCGGCCAGCACCGATACGGCTAGCAGTCGCGGATCGCGCGCAGAGGGCCAGCGTTTCGTTGAGGAAATTCATTACCAAGGGGCACAGATCGTGTAACCCGCTGATCGAGACAACCCGAGCGATGCGCTCAGCGACGGGGACGGGCAGCGTGCTGTCATTTGACACCATCCGCGCCACCAGGCGAGATAGTGCGCGCCGCTGAAATCATTGAGGACGTAATGACCAACAGGCTTTGGGACGATCCGGCGTATCAGGCGCGCTCGCGCGTCACCTGAAGCAACGCGCGGCTGACGGCGGCGCCAGCCGCAAAGGCAAGCCCCCATTGAAACAGCCCCCAACTGCAACCCTATCTATCGCAGCAATGTGCATGGCGGATAACGCGTGGTTCACAATGGAGGTGCGCCGTTTCATCGACGATCATCGCGACCACGTCACATTCTCAAAGCTCCGCCGCGGCGA
>JAFGWK010000256.1 GCA_016937195.1 Paracoccaceae bacterium
AACACGGCTGTCACACGGGCCACATGGCCTTGGGTTTCTCGAAAAGGGGGAATGCCGCCATGGCGGGTGACCGCATGGGGACCGGCATTGTAGGCCGCGAGCGCCAGCGCAGGATCGCCGAACTGCTCGAGCATCATCAGAAGGTAACGGGCCGAGCCGTCGAGGTTTTGGGCGATATCATGGGGATCGACGCCCAGATCGCGCGCGGTATCGGGCATCAGCTGGCCGAGCCCGATGGCCCCGACCGGGCTCAAGGCGCGCGGGTTATAGGCGCTCTCAACCTCGATATTGGCGCGGTAGAACAGCGCCCAATCGGTGACCGACAGGCCCGCCTGACGCAGAGCGTCATGGCTGCCGTAGCGCAGCGCGGTGGTCTCGATGGCGTGGAGGATTTCTGGGGTGGCGCGGGCGGCGGATCGAGCCGGGATCGCTGTCTCGATAGTGGCGTCAGGAACGCGAGGTTCTGCGAAGAGAAAAAGGCGCCCGTTTGCCTCTTGAGAAGAGGAAATCAATTGGCCGTCTGGGCGGACCTGGAAGATGAAACCGTCGGCCAGGGCCGGGGGCGCGGAACAAACGCCTGTACCCAAGGCAACGACGAGCGCAGTTGCGCGGTCAGCTGCCTTTGACCGGAGGCGCGGCGTGGCGCTCGCGGCCACCTTCTTCAAGTGGGATGCTAGCGGTCGTACAGCCCATGTCGGCCAGGAAGCTGACAAGACCAACGATGGTTTTGAAGTCGCGGAGCTTGAGGACGCTTCGGCTGGTGACGAGCATTTTATCGTCACGCCCATCAGTGGCGACGGCGCGGATGACCCACGAGCCGTACCAGCTGTTATGGCGCTTCTCCGCTCTCTCCTTGCAGACCACCTCAATGAGGTAGCCCTCGGCGAGCAAGCCGCGCAGTCCGTCTTCTGTAACCACATTCGGGGCTTCTTCTATCATGGCCTTCCCTTGGGTCCTTGTTCTGCCTGGGTGCAGTATCAGGCCCACGGGGTCGCAACACCGTGAGCGATACAAAACAACATTAATGATAGCAAGACAATAATAACGTGTTGACGAAGTTCGCCTTGCTTCGATAACGGTGATAGCCGACAGAATGATAATCTTAAAGGCGGCAAAGGAGTTTTGCCCTGCGCTTGTTTATTGCGCGCAACGCACCGTTGCTGTTCGCGCTCCTGCTTGGAAGCTCACCAGTCGATGCCGCTGCGGATTGCATACCTCCCGAGCGACCGTTCTTGCCCCAGTCGCAAGACGACATGCGTGCCTACGCCGATCTGCTGCGTTCTGATTTCGAGGGCTACATCGCCGACATCCAGGAGTACTTCCGCTGTCTTGATGCCGAGCGCGCCCGCGCGTTTCACGAGGCGCGCGAGGTCAGTGAAGACTATGGAAGACTGGTCGAGCTATTGGACTGAGCAATCGCATGGGCTTAACCGCCGTCGAGATCCTCGTAGTAGAGGAGCGCGGGCATGTTGCGGCGCTGATGCACGATGCGCAGGATGACGGCCGCGCCATCCGCCGCATCGAACCGCTTGTAGAAGATCACGTGACGCTGGCAATTGACGGACCGCATCCCTGGGACAAAGAGACTCCTGTCCCGGCCCGCGTCAGGATCCCCAGTGATCCGCTCGAAGGCGGTGACCAACTGGCGGTAATAGACGAGCCATTGGTCCCTGCCCCAGGTCTCGACGGTGTATGTGCGTATCTCTTCGAGGTCGGACTTGGCCTGTCCGGAAAGCCGAATCGTCATGCGGGTCAGCGATCAAACGCATCCGGCTCGAAGGCTTGGGCATCGAACTCGGCGAAATCCCCATTTTCGGCCAGGGTGGCTGCCATCTCGAGATCGGCCTTGAGGGCATAGAACTGCCGCGCGCCATCCTTCTCCATCAGCATCCTTACGCCGGCGCGCACGACTTCGCTCAAATTGGCGTAGGCGCCGGACTCGATCTGTGCCTGCACATATTTCTGCATCGGTTCGGTCAGGTGGACGTTTGGCATCGGACTCTCCCATTTATGCTCGATCGTATCAGATACTGACATAAATATTCAAGCTCATGTTCGATCCCAACTTAGGCCCCAAAATAGGCTCGCTGCCCCCTCCCGTCCTTCTGCCCCGGATTCCAGCCGGAGAACCGGGCCCGACAGTTTTCCGATGCTGCCCTTCCCGAGACCATGATCGCTGCGACACGCCGTTTGACGGGCTCATGCGGTCTGTTCTTCCGTGACCGCTTTGCAACACCATTTTGTCTTTTTATAACAAGTGTTTGTTTGGCAATTGACGTGAAATGTGGTCGCAATTTTGGCCGCTTTCAAGACGCCACAACAGCTCAAACCGGCGTCAGATTTTGGAAGCCGTCACAACACACAAGCGAATAATCGGATGTCAATATCAATCAAATCTCCTTGCTATCATTAATGTTGTTTCGTATCGCTGCACCATTATAGATGGAGTCGGCATGATGAAGCACGTGATCCACGGCGTGGCAACAGCCACGGCAATAAGCATATCCGGACTAATGGCCTCGTCAGCACCGGCTCAGGCCTATCAGGTGGACTGTGCGATCCTACTCTGCCTTGCGGGTGGCTGGCCTGCCTCCGCGCCCTGCGCGCATGCCAGAGCGGTCTTCATTCGGCGGATCACACCATGGCCGATCGAGCCACCCTTGCAAATCTGGCGGTGTCCGATGGGTGTGTCGTTCGACGATCCCAGTCCAATGTCGCCTATGGAACGCCTTTATGACATCACGTTCCGCGATCCGCCCGAACCGCAGGAATCGACTCCAATCCCCCTTGTCCGCGTCCAAGCGGATGAGCAAGCCGACATCGATATCTCGGGCGATGCCTTCGATTTCGTTCGCAGCATTCGCGTCTATCACATCCAGTACCGCCAGCACGAAAACCGAGATGGCGACTGCAATCGCAGCGACTCCACGCGATTGGGGTCCTACGGAGTGCAAGGCGATTACCAATGGACAAGATCCAACGTGGGCCAAGTGCCGGCCGCATCCGGCCTGAGCATCCCGAATGGATGCGGCAGCTATTTCTACCGTTCCGTCTTCGTCGACTGGCGTGATCACGCCGGAAACTACAGCTCTGAAGAAGTTCGCTACTAACAAAATCTGTGCGCAGTTCCGCCGCACGCGTCCTCACAACCCCGCACGGGAGGCTGTGCAAAACCCCGAAAAGGAGACGACGCCAGACCGTGAAGCCTGACGCCGTGCTAGAAAACTCCGTGAACAAGAGCTTCCTAGCGCACCGCTAAAACACCTGCAACCAGCAAAGTTGTTTTGCTGGCAAGAATGTTGTTGTTTCACGACATGACGTCGGATCTCCAAGGAGACCTCGACCATGGAACCTACGACCGGCCTGATCCTGCGACGGATCACGCAGACAAATCTCTCTGTTGCAGCGCACAAGCTTGCCACCCTCATCCTCGATGCCATCGCCTGGAAGGATGGCTACAACGGTTTGTCGCGCGGAACGGCAGCCTTCACACTCGCGGCTCTTGCGGAGAAGATGGGTGTCTCACGGCAGTATCTTTCGGTTCTTTTGAGCGAACTTGAGACATCGGAGTTGCAGCTCGAGCGGGCGAAGCCGAATGGCAAGTTCGCGCCCTGGATCTTTCGGTTTTCAGCCTTCGACGAAGAGGGCGAAACGCATGATCTCGTGTCAGGTGAAGGCGACACATCACTATCTAGAGATAATAATAACAAAACTATCTTCTCAGGACTGATCGACATCACCGCGAGTTCGAACGTTTTTCAGACCAGTTGGGCGGAACTCATCAAAACAGCGAAGGCCACGCTGCCCTGCTGGAACGTCGACACCCAAGTTATCTGGGATCGCTTCCTCGCCTTCAACCGGTCCCGAGGCAACG
>JAFGWK010000257.1 GCA_016937195.1 Paracoccaceae bacterium
ACAAGACGCCGCGCGATCAGGTCGAGGCCTTCCTCGAAACGCTCTCTGGTGCGTCCAGTGCCGCTGACAGCAAGCGGATTGCGGATTTCCTCGCCCAGCTACCTCCCGAACCGGAGGCCCCCACTTCGCCCTCACCTGCGGCGCCGCAGGCCTCACCTCTGGAAAAGCCTAAGGAGAGTCTAGTGGATCGCAAGGACATCTGATCGGCAATCGCCTCTTCCCCGCGCGGCCAATCGCGCACAATGGATCGTTAAAGCCCGCCAGTGTTCTGGCGGGCTTTCAAAATGTTGCTGATCTTAGAAACAAGGCGTCCCGAAACGACAATCAACGGTCAAGCTAGGCCCCCTTTTCCATCAAACGCAAAAGGCCCCGTCGTTTTGATACGACGGGGCAAGGCTGTGCCTGAGGGCGGGCCTCAGGCACTGGCGGTAAACTTTGTGGTTAGCGTGTGAAGCTCAGTTCATTTCAGCGCGAATTTGCTGGCGCAGCAGGTCGATTGGAACCTGTTTGCCATCGCGTTTGAAAGTCCAGTAGGTCCAGCCATTACAACTGGGCGCGCCTTCAAGATGCGCACCGACCTGATGGATCGAGCCTTTGACATCATCGCCGATCAACGTGCCGTCAGCACGCACCTTGACCTTGTGACGCCCGTTCATCGAAAACAGCTCTTCGCCGGGGCGCAACATGCCACGTTCCACCAACTGGCCAAAGGGCACGCGCGGCTCGGAGCGTTTCGAGGTGGAAACCTCAAGCGCCTCGCGATCAAATTTGCGAATCTTCGAGAGACGTTTCTTTGCGACCTCGCGATAGGCTTCCTCGCGCTCGATACCAATGAAATCACGACCGAGCATCTTGGCGACAGCCCCCGAGGTGCCGGTGCCAAAGAACGGATCGAGCACGACATCTCCGGGATTGGTGGTGCCCACGATCAGGCGATGCAGCAGGGCCTCAGGCTTTTGGGTTGGATGGGCCTTGTCGCCGTTCTCATCCTTGAGCCGCTCACCGCCATTGCAGATTGGGATCACCCAATCCGAACGCATTTGAATCCCCTCGTTCAGCGATTTCAGCGCCTCGTAGTTAAAGGTATATTTTGCGCCTTCGGCTTTGGAGGCCCAGATCAGCGTTTCATGCGCATTGGTCAGGCGCTTGCCGCGGAAATTCGGCATCGGGTTCGATTTGCGCCAAACCACGTCGTTAAGAATCCAAAATCCCTGATTTTGCAGCTCGGCGCCCATGCGGAACACATTGTGATACGAGCCGATCACCCAAATCGCGCCATTGGGTTTGAGGATACGGCGCGCGGCGGCCAGCCAGTCACGCGTAAACTGGTCGTAATGCGCGAAGGATCCGAACTGATCCCAAGCGTCATCCACCGCATCAACCTTGGAATTGTCGGGGCGATGCAAATCGCCGCGCAATTGCAGGTTGTAGGGAGGATCAGCAAAAATCAGATCAACACTGCCTTCGGGCAGGCTGTTCATTACCTCAATGCAGTCACCTGCAAGAATCTCGTTCAGGGGCAGTGCATTGCGCACCACCGGGGTCTTGATTTTGGTCATACTCGCCTCTTTCTGCCCGTCTTTCGGGTGTCGGCTTTTGCGCCGATCTATGCAGACCAAGATGAGTCAAAGGCGATTCGTCGTCAATTTCTTTTTTGAATCAAAGGGTTATATATTTTGCTTGGCACAAGATATTGTGGACGGGCTTGAACGAACGTCTATGAACGGGGGTTACCCCCAAATCTAGGAGCGCCTTCAGGTGGTCCTTGGTCGGGTAGCCCGCGTTACGCTCCCAGCCATAACCCGGAAACTGTTGCGCCAAATCCACCATCAGCAAATCGCGCGCTTCTTTGGCGAGAATTGAGGCCGCCGCAATCGACACAGAGCGTCCATCGCCTTTCACCACGGCTTCGGCTGAGAGGGTAAGCTCGCGCGGCAAGCGATTGCCATCGACCAAGACGTGATCGGGACACTTGGGTAGTCCCGCAACCGCGCGACACATTGCCAGATGCGAAGCTTGCAGAATGTTGATCTCGTCGATTTCCTCGACGCTGGCATGGGCGACGCAGAACTGCGCGCTTTGCATGATCTCAGCGGCAAGCTTGGCGCGCTTCGCCGCGCTGAGCTTTTTCGAATCGTTCAGACCGACCGGAATATTGGCCGGGTCGAGAACAACAGCGGCGGCGGTGACCGGGCCGCATAGCGGGCCACGTCCGACCTCGTCGACGCCTGCGATCCGCGTGAAGCCGCGCGCAAGGGCAGCGCTTTCGAAGGAATAATCGGGAGCTTGTGTCATAGAGTCGGGATGCAACGGATCGGGGGCGCATTCAATGAAAAAGCGGGGGCACTTGGCCCCCGCCCTGCTCGACGGCGCTCTTAAGTGGTGCCTGCCGACGGAATCAGCGCCGGTCGTTACGCATGTGGCGCTGATTGTACTGATCCCAGCGGTTGCGATTGTGGGCGTCGACACGGCGTTCAACACGACGGTCGATACGACGCTCAACACGACGGTCTATGCGGCGGTCTATGCGGCGGTCTATGCGGCGGTCGATACGACGCGTCTTGTAATGATCATCGCGACGTACTTCGCGATACACCACACGCGGAGGGGGCGGCGGCGCATGACGCACATGGCGTTGATTGTTATTCGCCGAATCAAGGAGCAACGCGGCCGCGCCCACCCCGAGGATAATCGTCAGTGCCTGACGATCCTTGTTGCCCAGTGCGGCAGCAGGGCTGGCGGAGAGTCCAAACGTGCCCAAGGCCAGTGCAGAAGCCGTGAACAATGCGGTCATTTTGGTTTTGAGCGACATGATCGGTCCTTTCGGTGCAGCGACCCGTTCAGGCCGCATCTGTTGCGATGTGCCAACCCTCGCCGCACCCGCCACCGACAGGCAATAACGTCGCCTTGTTATCAGATATCAGCCGCGCCAACCCCCTTTCGCTATTGAATAACAACGCCAGTTTGCGCAACGTGATCGGCATGAAACAGCTCATCCTCATAGGCGCCTTTATCGCCATCGCAGGCACGGCTCAGGCCGAGTGTTATGCCGACTATAAGGCCAAGCGCGACAACCCGTTGCAGCTGCAATACGGCGTTGCGAAAATTTCGGACGGGGCGTGCTCGAAACAGAAGGCCGCGCGCGAATTGGCGCCGAGGCTTCGCGCGGCGGGCTGGACCTTGCTCACGGTTGTCTCCACATTCGGCCCAGAAGGCTTAGCGCAAAGGAAGGCCAGTGCCGGACCATTTTTCCTCCGTTACTGACAGTTTGCGGCTGGGCTCGCGCGCGGTGATCGGCGGCATTGCGGCGGTGGTCGCGATTCTGGCGGTAGCGGCGGGGTTGTTGTTTTCTGCGCTGCCCGATGCCAACGCGTTCAACGCGCGGGTCGAGCAGATTTTCGTGCAAAACGACAACCTCACCTCGCAGGCTGAGATCAAGCTGCTTGAGGTACTCGCGCAATCGGGCACGGCGTTTTCCGATGTGCTGTCCAGCTATCGCGTGATCATCTTTATCCTGCTAATCTTTGCGGCGGCGCTTTTGATCGTTACGCTGATCTTCTTGCTGCTGCTGATTGGACTGAACCGTCGCATGATCGAGATTCGCCGTGCCGGGATTGAGGTGCAATCCTTGCGTATCTTGCGCAGCGAGAACGCCGTGATGCTCAACGATATGGCGTTTTCTTTGACGCCCGCCGCGATTGAGACGCTCTCGGTTCTGGCCGAGGCGCGGATGGATGACGACATTCTCACCGGGGTGCAGATTGAGGCAATGATTTCGGGGCGTGATGCGTCTGATTGCGAAGAAGCGGCTGGCGCCACCCGGATCAAACGGCTGCGCGATGCGCTGGGAAATCAACTGGTGACAGAGCTGCTGGTGCGCAATATCGCGCGTAAGGGCTATGCGTTGAGCGTCGCGAAGGAGGCAATCCGCGTCGACTGAGTCCGGTTGCACCGCTGTCATATGCACCGTATATCCCTTGCCTGTTCTGCCGGGGGAAAAGCTATGTCCGACACGCCCTTCTACCTGATCGACGAGACGCGCCTTCTAGAAAACATGCGCAAGATCGAACGCCTGCGCGAACGTTCTGGGGCGAAGGCGCTGCTAGCGCTGAAATGCTTTGCCACATGGTCGGCGTTCGACATCATGCGCCCCTATTTGGATGGCACGACCTCGAGCTCGCTGTTTGAGCTGCATCTGGGCCGCGAGAAATTCGGCAAGGAAACCCATGCCTATTCGGTGGCATGGTCGGATGGCGAAATCGACGAAGCCATCGGATACGCCGACAAGATCATCTTCAATTCGCTGAGCCAGCTTGACCGCTTTGGTGACAAGGCTGCGCATATCGAACGCGGCCTGCGGCTTAACCCGCGGCTCTCGACCAGCGGGTTCGATCTGGCCGATCCGGCGCGTCCGTTTTCGCGGCTGGGCGAGTGGGATACCGAACGGCTTGAGGCGGCGATCGGGCGGCTCTCGGGCGTGATGATCCACTATAACTGCGAGAATAGTGACTTTGCGCTGTTCGATCACCAGCTTGGCCGGATCGAGGCGGAGTTTGGAGATATCCTCAAGCGGCTCGATTGGGTCAGCCTTGGCGGTGGTATTCATTTCACCGGCTCAGACTATCCGCTGGATGACCTCGCGGATCGGTTAAAACGGTTTTCCGACGATTTCGGCGTTCAGGTCTATCTGGAACCCGGCGAAGCGGCGATCACGCAGACCGCCAGTCTTGAAGTGTCGGTGCTGGATATTCTCGACAATGGCAAGAAAATCGCCATCGTGGATAGTTCTATCGAGGCGCACATGCTCGATCTGCTGATCTATCGCGAAACGGCCAAGCTGCCGCAAAACGGCGCGCATGAATATCAGATCGCGGGCAAGACATGTCTGGCGGGCGATATCTTTGGCGATGGCAAGTTTGAGTCGCCCTTGCAGATCGGCGACCGGATTTCGATTGCCGATGCGGCCGGGTACACGATGGTCAAGAAGAACTGGTTCAACGGCGTGAACATGCCCGCGATCGCAATTCGTCGTGCCGACGGCATGATCGAGCGGATTAAAGACTTCACCTATGAGGACTATCTTTCCTCATTGTCCTGAGGGCGCTTGCGCCCCCTTCCCCTGTCCAATCAAAAGGAGACAGCCGAAGTGAAAAAGAACGTGCTCATCATCGGAGCGGGCGGTGTCGCGCAAGTCGTGGCCCATAAATGCGCGCAGAATAACGATATTTTCGGCGATCTTCACATCGCCTCGCGCACCAAGGCAAAATGCGATGCGATCTTGGACAGCGTGCACGAGAAAGGCGCGATGAAGATTGACGGCCCGTTCGAGGCCCATGCGCTGGACGCGATGGATATTGCCGCGACCGCCAATCTGATTCGTAAGATCGACGCGCAAATCGTGATCAATGTCGGCTCGGCCTTCGTGAACAAATACGTGCTGGATGCCTGCATCGAAACCGGCGCGGCCTATATCGACACGGCGATTCACGAAGAGCCCGACAAGATCTGCGAGACTCCGCCGTGGTATGCCAATTACGAGTGGAAAAAACGCGATCTCTGCGCTGAAAAGGGCGTGACGGCGATCCTTGGTGCCGGATTCGATCCGGGCGTGGTCAACGCCTATGCTCGCTTTGCCGCAGATCAGATGGACTCGGTCAAATCCATCGACATCGTGGACATCAATGCAGGCTCGCATGGCAAATATTTCGCGACCAATTTCGACCCCGAGATCAATTTCCGCGAGTTCACCGGCACGGTTTATTCCTGGCAGCAAGGCGTCTGGCAGGAAAACGCGATGTTCGAAGTGGGCCGCGAATGGGATTTGCCAGTCGTGGGCACGCAGAAAGCCTATATGTCGGGCCATGACGAGGTGCACTCGCTAGCCGCCAATTACCCCGATGCCGATGTCCGGTTCTGGATGGGCTTTGGCGATCACTACATCAATGTGTTCACCGTGCTGAAGAATATCGGCCTGCTGTCAGAGCTTCCCGTCACCACCGCCGAGGGCCAAGAGGTCATTCCGCTCAAAGTGGTCAAAGCCTGCCTGCCCGACCCCTCCTCGCTGGCGCCGAACTACACCGGCAAGACCTGCATCGGTGATTTGGTGAAAGGCGTGAAAGACGGAGTCGAAACCGAGCTGTTCGTCTATAATGTCGCCGACCACAAAGAAGCCTATGAAGAGGTCGGCTCGCAGGGCATTTCCTACACTGCTGGCGTGCCCCCGGTCGCCGCCGCGATTCTCGTCGCGCAGGGAGATTGGGATGCCAAAACGATGAAAAACGTCGAAGAGCTGGACCCGAAGCCATTCTTCACCGTGCTCGACCGGATCGGCCTGACGACCCGCGTTCAGGTCGGTGGTCTGGGTGGCGAAGACAAGGCTTGGACCGAAATCTGATCCAGCGAAAACGCAATAGAGAGGCCCGCCCAGCGCGGGCCTTTTGTATATGGCAATGGTGATCCCGGTTGGATTCGAACCAACAACCTGCCCCTTAGGAGGGGGCTGCTCTATCCAGTTGAGCCACGGGACCACGCGCCCCTTGATGGCGTCAAAGCGGCAGTCGTGCAAGTGCGAGAGCGGTTGGAAAACGAAAAGGGGAAGCGTATTGGCCCACCGCTCCCCCTTTTGGTACCTGTCCCAAGTGCGATACCTGCCCATGAAATAGGTGATGGCAGAATTTGGATTGGCCGAAGCCTTCCAAACCTGTTACCGCTAACATGGCGCGCATCATTCACTTGCGCAAGGGAAATGTTTGGCGCTAACAAGAATAACACCATCAAAGGATGTTTGCGTGACCCGCCCTCATGATCTCCGCCGCCCTCTGACTTTGCGCGATGTGTCCGAAGCCTCGGGGGTCTCGGAGATGACGGTCAGCCGGGTTTTGCGCAATCGCGGCGATGTGTCGGATGCGACACGCGAAAAGGTTCTGAAAGCGGCGAAGACGCTGGGATATGTGCCCAACAAAATTGCTGGAGCCTTGGCCTCGCAGCGTGTCAATCTGGTGGCGGTGATCATACCGTCGCTGTCCAATCTCGTTTTTCCGAAAGTGCTGTCAAATATCTCGGACGAGTTGGAAGATACCGGGCTGCAACCTGTCGTCGGCGTCACCAATTACTCGCCCGAGAAAGAGGAACAGGTGCTGTACGAGATGCTGTCATGGCGTCCGTCCGGGGTGATCATTGCGGGGCTTGAGCATACCGATGCTGCGCGCGCGATGTTGCTAAATACCGATATTCCGGTGGTCGAGATCATGGATGTCGATGGTGAGGGAATTGATAGCGTAGTGGGCATTTCGCATCGCCGCGCCGGGCTGCATATGGCCGAGGCGATCATTGCAGCGGGCTATCGCCAGATCGGCTTTATCGGCACAAAAATGCCCGAGGATCACCGCGCGCGCAAACGGTTTGAAGGGTTTAAAGAGGGTTTGGCGAAAGCCGGTATAGCCTTGGCCGACACCGAGTTTTACTCGGGTGGCTCTGCCTTGGCAAAGGGGCGTGAGATGACCGAGGCCCTCTTGAAACGCAACTCGAATTTGGATTTCATCTATTATTCTAACGATATGGTTGGCGCTGGCGGGCTGTTATATTGCCGCGATCAGGGGCTGGACGTACCCGATCAGATCGGGCTTGCAGGATTTAACGGGCTTGATTTGTTAGACGGGTTCTCGCAGCGATTGGCCACGATGGACGCGTGTCGCGGCAAAATCGGACGCAAAGCAGCCCAGATCGTGGCCGAGCGTTCGCAAGGCGGTCAAACCGATGGCGAGGTGATTGAAATGGAGCCCGTGCTGCAACTGGGTGACACGATCCGAAAGCGCTGAGCAGCCGCAAATAGCCCAAGGCATTCTGCGGGTAATCCTTAGCGTTTCGCACCCCAGCTTAGCGAAGCGTATTGGCGCGTGTAGAACTCGCCCATCAAACCGATCATCAGCAAAGCCAGGCCCAGATACAGCGGATATTCCCAGTTCGAGAAATGCGGATTATAGTTGATGAAAACATAGCCTCGCGCCTGATCAATCGTATGAAATAAGGGATTCCAGTCAAACAATACCAGCATCTTATGCGGAAGGTTGTTGGCGAGAAACATCTTGCCAGAGGCGATCATATTTGCGCGTGAATAAACCTGTTGGACAATGCCAACGACGTCAGGCGCCCACGGCTTTGCCGCAAGCAGGACCAACCCGATGGCCGCGCCCGTGAACCACGACAACAACACCATCGCCATCGCCCCAACCCAATTGTAAATATCAATCGGGTGGAAGGCGACATGATAGATGAACAAAACCACAAACATTGAGAGCAACTGAATATACAGCGAACTCAGCGCCGCAGATGAAATTGAAATCGCAGTCGTCATCGGCGCATGCTTCATCATGGCAGAGGTCGGCCCCTCGGCCCCGAACACCGCCCCCATCGCCTTGGTATGGGTCATAAACAGAAAAATGCCACTCATGACATAAAGTAGAAAATCGCCGCGAATCGCATTGCCGCGCATACCCAAAACGCCAAACATGATGTAAAATGTCGCGACCAAAAGCACGGTCTGGAACATATTCATAAGCAGCCCAAGCAACGCGTTACCATGCGACTTGCGCAGGTGTCGCACGGTCGCATGATAGATCAGTTCCAGCAGGCTAAAAGTTGAGCCGATCGTGGAATTACTGCGTTCTGCCTTGAACATGTTTTGCCACCCTGGCTGCCTGCGCCGACACTCTAAGCTAGAAACCTTGTTGTTCCCTTGACGGCACATCATAAGGGAGGTGGATAACCATAGCAATTGGGCCAGAATTGGGCCGAAATGGAGATGTGATGGATTTCGAACATCTGACACGCGTGATGCGCCGCTTGGCACTTGAAGCAGGCGACAAGATCATGGAAATCTACAACGCGCCCGAATTCGAGGTGAAATCCAAATCTGACAACTCGCCAGTCACCGAGGCGGATGAGGCCGCAGATGCGCTGATTTCGGCCGGATTGCGCGCAGAATTTCCCGATATAGCACTGGTTACCGAAGAACAGGCCGCCTCGCACGCGCAGACGGTTTCGACGTTTCTGATCGTTGATCCCCTTGATGGTACAAAGGAATTCGTCAAGCGCCGTGGCGATTTTACCGTCAATATCGCCTATGTCGAGGACGGCCAGCCATTGCGCGGCATTGTCTATGCCCCCGCGAAGGGACGGTTGTTTTATACGCTACCGGATGGCCGCTCGATCGAGGAAACTGGGCCGGATTTCGACAAGACAACGCCGGGCAAGCAAGAGCCTATCTCGGTTTCTATGCCTGACAATCGCGCACTTATGGTTGTCGCTTCAAAATCGCATCGCGATCAGGCGACCGAAGATTATATCGGCAAATATGCGGTGGCAGATCTGAAATCGGCAGGCTCGTCGCTGAAATTTTGCCTGGTCGCCACCGGCGAGGCCGATCTTTATCCGCGCCTTGGTCGCACGATGGAATGGGACACCGCAGCGGGTGATGCGGTGTTGCGTGGCGCGGGGGGACAAGTGCTGCGGTTTGACGATCATACCCCCTTCATCTATGGCAAACCCGGCTTCGAAAACCCCTTCTTCATCGCCTATGCCCCTGGCGTCTTATTGGTGAAATAATGTCCGTTCTTATCGTTATTCCGGCGCGCTATGCGTCAAGCCGCTATCCCGGCAAACCACTGGTCGAACTGACGGGTGCAACGGGCGCTTCCAAAACCTTGATCCAGCGTAGCTGGGAAGCCGCGATGGCCGTGACGGGCGTGGATCGTGTCGTCGTGGCGACAGATGATGCGCGCATTCGCGACGCTGCCGAGGCGTTTGGAGCCGAGGTGGTAATGACTTCGGAAAGCTGCCGCAACGGGACTGAGCGCTGCGCGGAAGCTGCAGCGATTTTGCACGACAGCTATGAGATCGTCGTGAATTTGCAGGGCGATGCACCGCTTACCCCCGCCTGGTTCATCGAAGATCTGGTGGCCGGGTTGCGCGCGAATGCGTGGGCCGAGTTGGCCACCCCGGTGTTGCGTTGCGAGGGCGAGATGCTCGCCAGCCTGCGTGAGGATCGCCACCATGGCCGTGTCGGCGGCACTACGGCCGTATTCGGTGCGAGCAATCGGGGGCTCTATTTCTCCAAAGAGGTAATTCCTTACACCGCTGGAAGCTACCTGCCCCACGACCCGACGCCCGTGTTTCATCACGTTGGCGTCTATGCCTACCGTCCCGACATTCTGGCGCAGTATCCCGAATGGCCCGTCGGGCCGCTTGAAGAGCTAGAAGGGCTAGAACAGTTGCGTTTTCTGGAGAACGGGCGCGCAGTTTTATGTGTCGAGGTGGAGGCGCGCGGACGTCAATTCTGGGAGCTGAACAACCCCTCTGACGTGCCGCGCCTGCAGGCGATGATGGCTGAGATGAAGCTGCCCTGATTGCGCCGACCCTGCAACGCCCAGACTCTTTTCACGAGAGATGACCTAAATTCGTGCATCTGACATTTAAATAGGCGATAAACAGCAGGCGTGCCGCGCGGCCCCATGCTGCATGGTTGTTACCCGCCGCGATTACGGCCACAATGCTTTGAAATTTGGCTTCGGCCACTCGGAATCAGCTTATAGGTGCCCAATGAAAAGCAAGGTGACAAAGGCAATTTTTCCGGTTGCCGGCCTTGGAACGCGCTTCTTACCCGCGACCAAATCAATACCGAAAGAGATTTTGACGCTGGTAGATCGACCCCTCATTCAATACGCGATTGATGAGGCACGCGCTGCAGGCATCAGAGAGTTTATCTTTGTGACCTCGCGCGGGAAATCTGCGCTTGAGGATTACTTTGATGACGCGCCCGAGCTAGAAACCGCTCTGCGTAAGAAAAACAAAAATGAACTGCTGCAAGAACTGAAGTCCACGAACATGGAATCCGGCGCCATCGCCTATGTGCGCCAAAACAAGCCTCTGGGCTTGGGCCACGCTGTTTGGTGCGCGCGCCGCCTCGTCCATAACGAGCCCTTTGCCGTCATCCTGACCGATGACGTGATCGCCGCCGAGAAACCTTGCCTCCAGCAAATGATGGAGGCTTATGACGAAACAGGCGGAAATATCGTCGCTGCGATGGAAGTGCCGCGCGAGAAAACCTCGTCTTACGGCGTGCTGGATTGCGAAAGAGAAGATGGCGCAACCGTCAAAGTTAAGGGGATGGTCGAAAAACCCGCCCCCGAAGATGCGCCCTCGAACCTTGCTGTGATCGGGCGCTATATCCTGACGCCGAAGATCATGCAGAACCTGAACAAGCTGAAATCCGGCGCGGGTGGTGAGATTCAGTTGACCGATGCGATTGCCCAAGAGATCTCCGAAGGCAACCCGGTCTATGGGTATCGCTTTCGCGGCCAACGTTTTGACTGCGGTACCAAAGCGGGATTCTTGCAGGCCACAGTTGCCTTCGGTCTGCAACGTCCCGATCTAAAGGACGAATTCAGCGACTATCTGACCGACCTGATGTCGATGCGTCAGGCGGCCGAGTAGCGCGATGTCCAAGCATGTTTTGGTGACCGGGGGGGCGGGCTATATCGGCGCGCATGCCTGCAAGGCCCTGAGCAAAGCAGGTTACATCCCCGTCTGTTTCGACAACTTTTCGACCGGGTGGAAACAGGCGGTCAAATACGGCCCGCTTGAAGAGGGCGATCTGGCAGACCGTGCGCGTTTGGATGAGGTATTCGCGCTGTACCGACCCCTGGCCGTGATGCATTTCGCCGCGCTCAGCCTTGTCGGCGAGTCGATGGCGAACCCGGCGAAATACTGGTCTGAGAACGTCAATAACGCGCTCAACCTGATAGAGGCGACGCTTGCGGCGGAATGTAAAAACTTTGTCTTTTCGTCGACTTGCGCGACCTATGGCGATCAAGATGGCGTTGTTTTGAACGAGGATACGCCGCAGCGCCCTATCAATGCCTATGGCGGCTCGAAACGTGCAATCGAGGATATGCTGCGCGATTTCGGCGCGAGCCACGGGCTTAATTCGGTGATCTTTCGCTATTTCAATGTCGCGGGCGCTGATCCTGATGGCGAGGTGGGCGAACAGCATGTGCCCGAAACCCATCTGATCCCGCTGATGCTGGATGCGATTGACGGCAAGCGGGCGGCATTAACGGTGTTTGGGTCAGATTACCCGACGCCCGATGGCACCTGCGTGCGTGACTATGTGCATGTCTGCGATCTTGTCGATGCGCATGTTCTGGGGCTGCGTTGGCTGGAACAAGACAAGGGCAACGCTGTGTTCTGTCTTGGCTCTGGCAAAGGGTTCTCGGTGCGCGAAGTGATTGACGCCTCGCGCAGCGTGACCAATCGCGATGTGCCGATTGTTGAAGGCGACCGCCGTGCCGGTGATGCGGCTTCGCTGGTATCGGGTTCGCGACGCGCGCTATCCGATCTGGGCTGGGCGCCGCAACGGTCGGACATGGCAACGATGATCGCGGATGCGTGGCGCTGGCATCAAGCGCCAGAGTATGAATACTGACCCCCTGAAAGGGTCTGGTATGAGCGAATACACGGGTTGGCGCGCAGCCTATCGACTGCGCCTCAAGCGGCGACAATTGCTGTGGCGTGCTTTGCAAAGCCGCCATGGGTTGCAGGTGCAACGCAATCGGACGGCCCAGATCGCGCGCGGTGACATTCTGCTCTTCGCCACCATGCGCAACGAGGCCCAGCGCTTGCCCTATTTCCTGCACCATTACCGCGATCTGGGCGTGCGTCATTTCCTGATCGTCGAGAATGACAGCACCGATGAAACCGTCGACATCTTGCGCACCCAGCCCGATGTTTCGCTCTGGAGCACGCAGCGCAGCTATCGCGATGCGCGCTTTGGAATGGATTGGCTGAACGGGCTGCTGATGCGCTATGGGCGCGGTTATTGGTGCGTCACCGTCGATGCCGATGAACTGCTGGTTTACCCCGATTGCGAGACGCGACCACTGCCCGCACTGACCGATTGGCTGGATGCCCGCGGCGCGCCCGCGATGGCCGCAATGATGCTGGATATGTATCCCGAGGGGCCGCTTTCCAGCGCGCGCTCAGCGACGGGCGATGACCCGACGCAGGCTTTGCCGCTGTTTGATACCCAAGGCTATACTTGGGAGAACCAGCCGCGCTTTGGCAATATTTCAATCCGGGGCGGGCCACGTAAGCGGGTGTTTTTCGCTGATCACCCCGATCACGCCCCACATCTGCATAAAGTGCCGCTGATCAAATGGAATTGGCGCTACGCCTATGTCAG
>JAFGWK010000258.1 GCA_016937195.1 Paracoccaceae bacterium
CGACCGCTCGAAAGTGGTGATCGAGCCGATGCTGACAGATCAGTGGTTCGTGGACGCCGAAAAAATCGTCGGCAAAGCGCTGGATGCGGTGCGCAATGGCGATACGGTGATCCTGCCCGAGGCGGGCGAGAAAACCTATTACCATTGGCTGGAAAACATCGAGCCGTGGTGCATCTCCCGCCAGCTTTGGTGGGGCCACCAGATCCCGGTCTGGTATGGCCTAGACCTAGAGGCCCCCGACTTCCGCGATGACGAGGGCGATGGCACCCTTGATCTGGTCGAGATGGGCCGCTTGCTGGTGGAAACCAAGATGGTCCATCAGGGCGATGTGCATCACTGCGCGCCCGAATTCGATGGGGTAGTGGCGCAGTTCAAGGCGGGCATCGCGGGCCTGCCCACGCCGCTCAACGCCGCGCGCGTGATTGAGGTGGCTGACCGTCACGCCGCCGTCGAGGCGCTGGCCGCGAGCCTTGCGAACTATGAAATGACCGAGGACCCGACGCAGCTGATCTATCCGGTCTGGCGCGACGCGGATGTGCTCGACACGTGGTTTAGCTCGGGCCTTTGGCCGATCGGCACGCTCGGCTGGCCCGAAGAGACCCCGGAACTGGCGAAATACTTCCCGACCGATGTATTGGTGACCGGCTTTGACATCCTGTTCTTCTGGGTGGCGCGGATGATGATGATGCAGCTGGCCGTGACCGATCAGGTGCCCTTCCACACCGTCTATCTGCATCAACTCGTGCGCGACGAGAAGGGCAAGAAGATGTCGAAAACCACGGGCAACGTGATTGACCCGCTGGAAATCATCGACGCTTACGGCGCGGATGCGCTGCGCTTCACCAATACGGCGATGGCGGCTTTGGGCGGTGTGCTGAAACTGAGTGAAGAGCGCATCAAGGGTTATCGCAATTTCGGCACGAAAATCTGGAACGCGACGCGCTTTGCCGAGATGAACGGCGTGTTTGACGGCCCCGTCGTCAACGCGATCCCGCAGCCAAAGCATACCGTCAACCGCTGGATCATTGGCGAGACCGCGAAAGTGCGCGAACTGGTCGATGACTCTTTTGCGACCTATCGTTTCAACGATGCGGCGCTGGGGCTGTATGGCTTTGTCTGGGGCAAGGTCTGCGACTGGTATGTCGAATTTGCCAAGCCGCTGTTTGATGGCGAGCATGCTGAGGAAACCCGTGAAACGATGCGTTGGGTGCTTGATCAGTGCTATATCCTGCTGCATCCGATCATGCCCTTCATCACCGAAGAGCTGTGGGATCTGACCGCACCGCAAGGTGATCGCGCCAAGATGCTGATCCATGCCGATTGGCCCACCTACACCACCGCCGATCTGCTTGATCCGGCTGCGGATCGCGAGATGAACTGGGTCATTGATCTGATCGAGTCGATCCGGTCTTCGCGCACGCAGATGGGCGTTCCGGTGGGGCTGAAACTGCCAATGGTTCTGGCGCAGGCGGATGACGCCGCCCGCGCGGCACTGGCCAATAACGAGTCGCTGATTTTCCGCATCGCGCGGGTCGATTCCATCACCGAGGCCGCAATTCCAAAAGGCGCGATCTCGATCCCGGCTCAGGGCGCGCTGTTCGGTCTGCCGCTGGAAGGCGTGATCGACATCGGCAAGGAAAAGGCGCGTCTGGAAAAGGCCTTGGGCAAGATGGAGAAAGAGATTGGCGGCATGAAGGGCCGGCTGAACAATCCGAAATTCATCGAGAATGCCGACCCCGAGGTCGTGGTCGAGACTCGCGAAAACCTCGCCCGGGCAGAGGAAGAGGCCGACAAAGTACGCGGCGCGGTCACCCGCCTTGCAGAGATCGGCTAATCAAAACGAGGCGGGCGCTTAGCCCGCCTCTTTCATCGTGAACGCCACTCCCGAGGCGATCACGCAAATTACCGCGTAAGCGATCAGCACCGCCTCTGGCCCCATCATCGCCACGGCGGAACTGACCGCGCCAAATCCCAGTAGCATCACGCCAACCGTCGTGTTGGAAACTGCCGTGTAGGCGGCGCGATTGTCCTTGGGGGCCATATCGACCAGATAGGTGGAGCGCCCCAGCCGCACGCCCTGATAGCCGATCATCAGCCCAAATAGCGTGACCGGCGCGGCCCAGACCGTGTTCATCAGACCGGCCTGATCCAGCCCGATCCCCAGCGCCAGAAACACCGCCGCGACCAAGCCTGTGAAAATCAGCACTTTGCGCGAAGACCGATCCGCCAACCGCCCCCAAATATAGGAACTCACCAGCGAGGCCAGCGCCGAGGCCAGCACCATCGCCCCGAGTGCGCCAAAACGGCTATCGCCCGCCTGCGCGGCCAGCAGCACGATATAGGGCGGCGCCAGCGCGGTGGGCAGCAACAGCGTGCGCGCGATCACGAATTTTCCCAGATCACGGTCCTGCCACAGCAGCGCCAATTCGTGCCAACCGACGCCTTTTCCCGGCTCGCCCGGTTGATCCTCTTCACGTAGCCTCGAAAACACTGCCGCCGCTGCAATCCAAAGCAGCGCCGCGAGCGAAATCGCCCCGATCACAAGGTTCATCCGCCCGAAAATGCCGCTGATCAAGATCACCGCAAACAGGATCACCCCTGCCGCGGAAATCGTCGTGGCGATACCGGTCGTCGTGCCCCGGCGGGTGCGATCCACCGTCTTACCCAGCACATCCTTGTAGCTCACCGACGAGATCGAACGTGCCACCGCCAGCACCGCCAGCGCCGCCAATATCGCCAGCCCCGCGCCCATCCCCTGCATCGTGATTGCGATGCCCACAATCGCGGCCGCCGCCAGCCCTTGAAACAGACTGCCCACCGCCCAAGCCCATTTTCGTTGCGGCATCTGGCGGATGCGCGGCGCGGTAAATAGTTGCGGCAGCAGCGATCCAGCCTCGCGAATCGGCACCAGCCATGACACCAGCGAAGCGGGCGCGCCCACCGCCTGCATCAGCCAGCTCAGCACCAGTTTCGGGTCAATCAGCCCATCGGCCAGCTTGGTCATCGACAGCGAAGCGACATGGCGCAGAAAATTCGCAGGTTCGGCGCGGCTGGCATTTTGGCTTAGCTCTTTGGCCTCACCGCTACGATCACCTGTCAGAATGTGAAACAGGCTTTTGGCGAGGGAGATGTCACTGGCGCTCATTGGCTGGCTCTCTGGTCGGGCTCATCTTGAATTACATACTCCAGCATAAGGCACAGACCCAGCGCCAAGTTCCACACCCCTCTTGCCGCAGCAGCGCTTTGCGCTTACCCCTTGGGCCATGACTGGACCTCGCTATAGCAAATTGATCGACGGCCTTCCCGCCACCGTGCCCTTCATCGGGCCGGAGGAACAGGAACGCATCGCTGGCCGCCCCTTTGCTGCAAGGTTGGGCGCAAATGAGAACGGCTTTGGACCAAGCCCCCGCGCGATTGCCGCGATGGCGGCTGCGGCGGGGGATGTTTGGAAATATGGCGATTCTAGCAGCTATGATCTGCGCGCCGCGATTGCCACCGCGCATGGCGTTGGCATCGAGAACGTGCTGGTGGGCGAGGGAATCGACGGGTTGCTGGGTTATCTGTGCCGCCTTATGATTGCGCCGGGCGATGCAGTGGTAACTTCGGACGGGGCCTATCCGACCTTTAACTACCATGTCGCGGGGTTTGGCGGCGTGCTGCACAAGGTGGCTTACCGCGATGACTATGAGGACTCGCAAGCGCTGATCGCAAAGGCCGCCGATGTCGATGCCAAGCTGGTCTATCTTGCCAATCCCGACAATCCGATGGGCAGCCATCACCCCCGCGAGACCGTCGAGGCAATGATCGAGGCCCTGCCCGACGGCACGCTGATGGTGCTTGATGAGGCTTACGTGGAATTCGCCCCCGAGGGAACTGAGGCGCGCATTGCCGCAGATGATCCCCGCGTGATCCGAATGCGGACGTTTTCCAAGGCGCATGGCATGGCGGGCGCACGGGTCGGCTATGCGCTGGCCGCGCCGTCACTGATCGCGGCGTTTGACAAGATCCGCAACCATTTCGGCATGTGCCGGATCTCCCAAGCGGGCGCGTTGGCGGCGCTGCAAGACACCACATGGCAAGCCTATATGCGCCTTCTGGTCGCAGGCGGGCGTGAGAGAATTGCCCAAATCGCCGTAGAAAACGGGTTGACCGCCCTACCCTCGGCCACGAATTTCGTCGCGATTGATTGCGGTGAAGATGGTGCTTTTGCGCGTGCCATTCTTGTTTCATTGGGCCAGCAGGGCGTGTTCGTGCGGATGCCCTTCGTGGCCCCGCAAGATCGCTGCATCCGCGTTTCGGTCGGCCCCGAGGCGGAACTTGACGCCTTTGCCGCCGCCCTGCCCGCGGCGCTAGGAGCTGCCCGCGCCACACTGTCACGTTGATTGGCGGCGCGATCGGGGGCATCTGGGGTTAAAGTTGAATCTCAGATAAAGGAAAGCGCGATGAAACAATCTCTGCTGATGGAAAAATACCCGGTTTTCGATATGCTCCTGCCCAAGAGCGAGACCTCTTGCACCTCGGTCGATGACATCATCGCCAAGCTGCATGCCAATATCGAGGCCCACCCCAAAGTCGCCTATATCGCGACTTTCGATCATTTCGCGCACACGAAATCTATCGACGGGACGGTGGCGGACGCCATCAAAGACGCCAAGAATATCGTGTTCTGTTTTGGCGTGGCACTGCCCAACCCGCATGTTCTGGCAGTGCGCCCGCGCGCAATCGGCGTGGCCGATATGGGCGACAGCTTTCACCTGACGTTCCTCGAGCCGCCGATGGAAGTGGCGACCAAGGAAATGGAAGCTTGGTGCAAGGCGCTGGCTGACAAGGCGTAAACCCGCCATGCAAATCGGCGGAAGGGGGCCGATCTGGCACCCCCTCCGCCATTGGTGAGTTGATCCGACTCACCGCGCTGCTCATGTTCTGTCGTAAAACAGGAGCAACTCCATGAGTCGTAAAACCCGTAACACCCGTATCGCAATGCTTAGTCCGCTGGCCTTCGCTTTGGCCTTTGGGGCCTATGCTGGCACAACGCAGTCAGCGCGTGAACAGCGTCTGTCAGCAGCCTATGAGCAAAGCGCCCCGATCCGGCGCGAGGAAGAAGACGAATTGGGCTGGCTGACCGAATGGCTGGAACGCCACGGTCAGGCCTGATCCCGCTTGACGGTTCAGCCCTTGGCGATCTCAGCGGCGGCGGCGGCGAGTGCCCCGCCCCCATGCGCGATCCCCAGCGCCTGCATCCCGGCCTCCATCGTGGCCAGCGCCCCCAGCGTCATATGCGCATTCACATGGCCCATATGTGCGACGCGCAGAAAATCATTCGCCTCGGGCGTGCCGGGTTCAGCCATGCCCAAGCCAATGCCCAGAGTCACGCCCGCCTCGGTTTCCAGCCAATGGCGCAAGCGCTGCGCGCCCCCATTACCAATGCGCGCCGCCGTGACTGAGTGGGCGCGTTGCGCAGGGTTGGCAACATTGAGCGCGATATCTCCGCTCTGCCCCCAGGCCTCAAACGCGGCCCAAACCGTGCGCGCAAGCGTGCTGTGACGCGCCCAGATATGAGGAAGGCCCTCCTCGTCGAGGATCATCTTGAGCGACTCGTCCAACCCAAACAGGTGGTGCGTCGGGGACGTGCCGCCGAAATACTGATAGACCAGTTCGGGAAACGCGCGCGGCTGCCAGTCCCAATAGGGCGACACAAGATCGGCCTTTTTGCTGACTTCATTGGCCTTGTCCGAGAACCACACAAACCCCAAACCCGGGGGCACCATCAGCCCTTTTTGACTGGCCGCGACCATCACATCGACGCCCCAACCGTCCATACGGAATTCATCGCAGCCCAGCGACGCAATCGCATCGACCATCAACAGCGCCGGATGCCCTGCTGCGTCGATCGCCGCGCGCACCGCGGCGATGTCATTGCGCAAAGAACTTGCTGTATCGACATGGGTCAGCAGAACGGCCTTGATCTCATGACCTGCATCAGCGCGCAAAGCCGCCTCGACTCGGTCCGGATCGACCGAAGACTTGATGCCGAACTCCAGCCGCTCGACCTGAACCCCCATTGCCGCCGCAGAGCGCGCCCAGATATCGCCAAACCGCCCCGTAATCAGCCCCAGTGCCTTGTCACCGCGCGAGAAGATGTTGGCCAGCGAGGCCTCCCACGCGCCATGCCCGTTTGCGATATAGATCGCGACATGGCTGGTGCTGAGTGCGACGCGGCGCAGACCATCGGCGACCCGTGCCGCAAGCTGTTCAATGTCGCCCTCGTAGATATTGGGCGCAGGCCGGTGCATCGCCGCAAGCACGCGATCGGGCATGGTCGAAGGGCCGGGAATGGCAAGATAGGGACGGCCTTGGGACAAGCTCATAGCGATACTCCGGCATTAAAATCGCTCTATCGGTAATCACGCGCGCCGGGGGCGTCAATCGCTGCCGTGCTTGCACGCCCCCTCCTGTCACGCTAAGCCGAGAACTCTCCCGCGCC
>JAFGWK010000259.1 GCA_016937195.1 Paracoccaceae bacterium
GCACAATGAAATGGATCTATCGATGCGTGATGCCGCCTATACTCATGGCCTGCGTCGGATTGCGCAATCCGTGGAAGCCCGTGGTACACCTGCCTATTTCGAGGGCGCATAACCTCACCTACCAACACCGGTTCCTTTGGCGCCGAAAAGGCTATTGAAATGGCGACTGCGCTCGCCTTTCCCGCTTAGGCAGCGGCGCCGATGCCCAGACGGCTTGTCAAACATGCGCGCGCCCTGCCCTTCCTCGTGTTTCGCGGAAGGCACGGGTGAAATAGCCGGGATCAGGGCCTTCCTATCAAGTCTTGCAAATTTCCCCGCCGTGAGCGTGACTTCGATACTGTAATAGGGAGCGCCCGTCGCCTGAGCCGTCAGCACATCTGCCGAGATCCAGTTGATTTCGCTCGTCAATATCGGGGTTATGCGGCTTGAGAGCGGGGGAAAACGCACGGAGGCGGGCTGCCCCTGCGAAACCGCGCCAATGCTGGTCGTCGCGATGCGCGCGTAAATTACAAGCGGGCGATCTTGGGGCAAAAGACAGAGCACGGGCTCGGCAGCACGCAGCACGCAGCACGCAGCACGGAACTGGGCGTTGTCACGCTCATCGCAATCCCCGATACGGGCCGCGAATATCAAGGCGATCAATCTGCCCGCTCAAGGCACGGCGCTACTCGACCAGTTCGAGTTCGCGATAGCTGATGCCGCTGTTCGCGCTGTCGCCAGAATTATCGCTGGTATTGCCAGTGACGCGCGAAGTGTTGCCGCCCAAACCGAAGCCCCCTCTGGCGGAATTGCCCCCCCGACGCCGCACTCGGCGGCTTCATCAGCGCAACGAGGTCGAGATAGCTCGTCGTTTCTGATAATTGAAGCGCGCCAGTCAGAGGCTCTATCAGTTGTTTCATTTGACCGTTTGATCCTCGGAGCATTCTCTCTTCCCTCCAAAGCAACCACGCACCACACTGTGCATGAGACGAGGTTAACCGGCCTTGGGACGGCGTCTCATTCAAGGTTATCAACGGCTTGTGAATGGATGCAATCACAGCATGTGACAGGACTTCGCAATAGGTCTTGCCTCGTCGATCAAGCGCGTTGACCTCTATCAATGTCGGGGCTGCTAGCTTGTGCTTTCATGGATAAACTTCTTAAACAGAAGGGGTGTCATATGACGCAGAACCATATGTGGGTGGTGGTGGCGGATGCGAGCCGGGCGTGTATTTTGCGCGATGCCGGGAGTGGACGCGAAAGTAGATTGCCCACGCTGGTGATGCGCGCACCACATCGCCATCTGCAAACGTTTATAGAAAGCAACGCCGTAGATGCGTCTTACTCGCGTCCATCAAGGCCGCTCTTGCGCGACGCACATGACAGCATCGCAGAGGACACGCAGGAATTCGTGCGCCAGATCGTTGCCCTTCTTGAAAGCCACCGGCTCGCCGAAGATTTTGACTGCCTCGCCCTACGGCTCTCGCCCGCGATCTTTGCGCGATTGCAGGACGAAATGCCGCCGCGCCTCGCCGCGACCATCATCTCGGAGCAATGCATCAGCACACCGAACATCCGGCAGAGCGATGTCACACAGGCGAGCGAAGGGCTTTTGCCCGAGCCTCAGACGTGACGCGGTTATCGGCTTGCGCGATCTGTTACATCGCGCAAGACAGCGCGACCAAACCAGCGGCAGGTTTAGGGTCTAGACGGCGCCGGGTTCAAGTACGCAATCGGGCAACATGATATCTGCAAGGCTTTCGGGGGCCTCTTTTAACGCTGCGCGCGTCACAAGACCCGCATAGTCGAGAACCCGCACATGGACAGGGTCAATCATCTCGATCAGGCCTTCCTTCTCGAACCCTTTGAGCGTGCGACAAATGGTTTCCGGTGTGGTCGCCAACATATCCGCGACATCACGCCGGTTGAGCGCTAGTGTCAGCACCCCCCCCTGCGCGCGCCACGGCATGAAAAACTTGCCGCTCAGAATCCAGGTCGCAATACGTTCGTCGGGACGCAAGGCGCCAATCATCAGGGTCAACCAGTGTAGCCGATCCACTTGCGCCATGCTGTTAATGTAATGCTTGCGCCGCAGCAACGGATCCGAGCGCAGCAATCCGTCATACACCTTGCGCTCGAACCAGCAGATCTTCGCATCGGTCGCAGCTTCAAAGCTCATATCCGGGCGCGTGCGCCCGCGATCCCCAAGAATATCGCCCGGCACAGCAATCGCTATGATCTGGCGGCGTCCATTTGCTCCATTGCACTGAAATCGCAAATAGCCCTCGCAGAGAATCCCGATATCGGGCCGCTCCATCCCATCTTTCCACACGACAGAGTCGGCTGCGATCTTTTGAACACGCGCGCTGCGCCGTAGCGTTTCAAAGCTTTGCGCCTGAATTTCGTCCTGCAGCCGAGCCTGAATCTGGCCGCAAGGCACGTGATCCACGGATTTCGACGTAAACGGATAATCTCTCATAAAGCCCCCCAAAAGCTTTGAGTATGACGCCGCTTCGACGTACCCCATCGCGCAAGAGCACCCTCACCACTCACGCGCGCGTTCAAAACGAACCTTAAGATTAAGTTAAATCCGCGACCCATGCATTGATGGCCATCAATGC
>JAFGWK010000260.1 GCA_016937195.1 Paracoccaceae bacterium
AATCTCGATCAGCACTTCGTTGCCCTCGGTGCCGCGCAATTCGCCCTTAAAGCGTTTGCGCCCATCAATCAGCTCAAAGGTCTCGATCTTGGCCTCATGGCCTTCGAAATTGTCGAAATCTTTCAGCCGAGTAAGCGGCCGGTCAATGCCGGGGGAAGACACTTCAAGCGTGTAATTTTCTTCAATCGGGTCTTCCACATCCAGCGTGGCTGACACGGCAGTCGATATCTTGGCGCAGTCATCCACCACAATCCCACCGTCAGGACGGTCGGCCATGATCTGCAGGTTAGGGGTCTCGCCGCCTTGCAGGCGCAAACGCACCAGTTCAAAGCCCAGCCCCTCAATCACAGGGGTGACGATATCGGCCAAACGGCGATCAATAGCAGTCTTGGCGATCAGGTCGGCCATAAGTTCCGATCCTCTAAAACAAAAAAACGAGCCATCGCGGCCCGTCACACGTTTCCGGTGGGCGCTAAGTTTGGACCCCAGCGCGCCGCTGTTGAAGGCGATATAGGCTTTTGCGCCTGAGTCTGCAAGCAGAACTTCAGGTCGAGCGATTGTCGCGCCAGACCCGCCAGTTGAGCGCACCTGCCAAGCTGAGCCAGACGAGATAAGGCATCACCAAAAGTCCCGCGATCAGATCAAGGCGGAAAAAGACTACCATCATTGCCGCCACAGCAACCCAAAGACAGGTCAAAACGCCCATTGCAAAGCCCAGCCGATGCGCGCCGAAAAACACCGGCGTCCACAGCGTATTTAGCGCGATCTGCACGGCAAATAGCGCCAGCGCCATTTGCGCACCCTCATATCCGGCCACCCGCGCCGCCGCATAAGCGACCGAGATATAAAGATAGGTCCATGCCACGGGAAACACCCAGTTGGGCGGCGTAAAACCGGGCCGCGTCAGCCCCTCATACCACGCACCCGGCTTGAAAATGATCCCGGTAGCCGCTGCGGCAGCCGACGCCACTAGGAAAAGCAGGAAATAAGTCAGCATTTTTGGCGTCCCGTTACAACTGTGTCGCGATAAGGGTGTGGCCTATGATCTAAGCGCGTCCATCGCCTGGACAAGCCCTTTGGTGATTCCCGGCTCGCTCAGGGCATGGCCCGCCGCCGGGATCAGGTGCAAAGCGGCCCGTGACCAGCCATCGGCCAGTCGATAGGCTGAAAGCGGTGGGCAGATCATATCCAGACGTCCTTGCACGATTATCGTGGGAATGTGTTCGATCCGGTGACGGTCGCGCAGAATTTGACCATCCTCCTCCAAGAACGCTCGATTCTGAAAATAGTGATTCTCCAACCGAGCGAAGGCGCGCGCATATTCGGGCGAGGCCTCACCGGGCGGCCCGACATAGCCCACGGATGCCAGCGCATTTTCCCAGACCGCCCAACTGCGGGCGTAACGGGTCTCTTCCATATAATCGCCGGAAAACAGGCGCTTGTTATAGGCGCCAATCAGATCATGCTGCTCGTCTTCGGGAATGAGCCTGCGGAAATTGGCCCAGAGGTCGGGATAAAACTGCCCCGCGCCGCCGCCATAAAACCAATCTAACTCATACTGCGTGGCCAAAAATACACCCCGCAAGATCAGGGCTTGTGCGCGTTCAGGATGTGTTTGGGCATAAAGCAACGATAATGTCGCGCCCCAACTGCCGCCAAAAACCATCCAGGCGTCAATGCCCAGTGTCGCACGAATTGTCTCCATATCCGCGATCAGATGCCAAGTCGTGTTGGCCTCCACGCAGGCATGTGGACGTGACAAGCCACAGCCACGCTGATCAAACAGGATGATGCGATAATGATCTGGGTCGAAAAATCGCCGCATCGTAGGGCTGCATCCGCCGCCCGGCCCGCCATGGCAGACAACAACCGGCTGTCCCTGCGGGTGACCCGATTGTTCCACATACAGCACATGGCCATCGCCAACATCTATCTTGCGCTGATCGAAGGGTTCGATCGGCGCATAGAGCCGCGCTTCGGATGCGCGCTTTTGCCCTGCATTTCTATCCATGGCTACACTATATAGCTCAAATGAAATGCCCGCCATGGGCGTTTGATCAGGAAAGTGGGGTAGCAATGGCAGAGGCTGCAAACAGCATTGATCCGGGCGAGGTCGCTAAATTTGAGGCAATGGCGGCGGAGTGGTGGGACCCCAATGGCAAGTTCAAGCCGCTGCATATGCTTAACCCCTGCCGATTGGATTACATCACCACGCAGATCGCCACGCAATTCGGTCGCGACCTGACATCGCCCGAGCCGTTCAAAGGGCTGAGCCTATTGGATATCGGCTGCGGCGGCGGGCTGTTGTCCGAGCCGATGGCGCGCCTTGGCGCGACCGTGGTGGGGGCCGATGCGGCGGGTGGCAATATTCCCGTCGCTAAACTCCATGCCCAGCAATCGGGATTAGAGATCGACTATCGACACTGCGCCGCAGAAGATCTGGCGAAGGATGGCATGCAATTCGATGCTGTGCTGGCGATGGAAATCATTGAGCATGTCGCCGACCCGCAAGGCTTTGTGAACACCATCGAAAGCTTGCTTAAACCGGGCGGGTTGATGATCTGCTCGACCCTGAACCGGAACCCGAAAAGCTATATGATGGCGATTTTCGGCGCCGAACGCGTTATGCGCTGGCTGCCTGTGGGCACACATGAATGGTCGAAATTCGTCACGCCCGATGAATTGTATGATCTGGCGAGCAAGGCTGGGCTTGAGCCGGTCGATCGGCGCGGCATGGTGTTCAACCCGATTAGCTGGCGGTGGTCCCTCTCAGATCGTGATCTCTCGGTGAATTACGCCATCGCTGCGGTCAAAAGATAGCGCGAGGGGCTCTGCCCCGCCGAGGCGATGCCTCGGCCCCCGGGATATTTCGGTCAAGAGGAAGCCACATCCGTCTCACCTCTTCCTCTTGATGAAAATATCCCGGGGGAAGCTGCGTAGCAGATGGGGGCAGCGCCCCCTCGTCACTTTGCCTTGGGACGGAACGCTTTGATCCGCGTGGGGTCGGTCTCGAGATGGGCGGCCCCGATCAGATCAAGACAATAGGGAACAGCCGCAAACACTGCATTCAGGCAGGTTGCGATGGCCGAGGGTTTGCCCGGGACCATGATGATGAGCGATTTGCCTGCGATGCCCGCAGATTGGCGCGACAGAATCGCTGTGGGGACTTCCAGCAGGCTCGCGCGGCGCATTTCCTCGCCGAAACCCGCCAGTTCCTTTTCGATCACGTCAAAACAACCCTCGGGCGTTTCGTCACGCGGAGCGGGGCCAGTGCCGCCGGTGATCAGGATTAAATCCGCCTCGGTTGCAACCAGTTCGCGAAGGATATTAGCGACGCTTTCGCGTCCATCGGGGATGATGTGGCGCGTGATGGTCAAATCGGATGCCACCACGTCGCGCAGATAGGCTTCGCAGCCCGGACCGCCCTTGTCCTCGTATTCGCCGCGACTGGCGCGATCAGATACGGTGACAATTGCGGCATGGGGCTGCGAGTGGCTCATTTTTTGACCCGAGCGTTGCGTGTCGCGATCAGTTTCAGACGCAGCGCGTTGAGCTGAATAAAGCCTGCCGCGTCTTTCTGGTCATAAGCGCCGGCGTCTTCCTCGAACGTGACATGCGCCTCGGAGTAAAGCGAATAGTCCGACCAACGCGCCACGGTGCGCGCCGCGCCCTTGAACAGCATCAGCTTGACGGTGCCGGTCACGTATTCCTGCGTCTTGTCGATCAAGGCTTGCAGCGCCTCGCGCTCGGGCGAGAACCAGAAGCCGTTATAGATCAGTTCGGCATAGCGCGGCATGATCGAGTCTTTCAGATGCCCCGCGCCGCTATCGAGCGTGATCTGTTCGATGCCGCGGTGAGCCTCGAGCAGGATCGTACCGCCGGGAGTTTCATAAACGCCGCGCGACTTCATGCCGACAAAGCGGTTTTCGACGAAGTCCAGACGACCGATGCCGTGCTTGCGGCCCAGTTCGTTAAGCTGAGTCAGGATCGTCGCGGGTGACAATGCCTCGCCATTGATTGACACAGCATCGCCGCGCTCAAAACCGATCTCGACATATTCGGGCGTGTCGGGCGCTTCGGTCACTGGATCAACAGTGCGCTGGAAGACGTAATCGGGCGCCATATCGGCGGGATCCTCCAACACTTTGCCCTCGGATGACGTGTGCAGCAGGTTCGCATCGACCGAGAACGGCGCCTCGCCGCGCTTGTCCTTGGCGATCGGGATCTGGTTCTGTTCGGCGAATTCCAGCAACTTCGTGCGCGAGGACAGGTTCCATTCCCGCCACGGCGCGATGACCTTGATCGCGGGATCCAGCGCATAGGCTGCCAGCTCAAACCGCACCTGATCGTTGCCCTTGCCAGTCGCGCCATGAGCGACCGCATCTGCGCCATGCTCATGCGCCAACTCGACGAGGCGTTTGGAAATCAGCGGGCGCGCAATTGAGGTGCCCAGCAAATACAGCCCCTCATAGACCGCATTGGCGCGAAACATCGGGAAAACGAAATCGCGCACGAATTCCTCGCGCACATCTTCGATATGGATGTTCTCGGGCTTGATGCCCAGCAACTCGGCCTTTTTGCGCGCCGGGTCCAGCTCTTCGCCTTGGCCGAGATCGGCAGTAAAGGTGATCACCTCACAGCCATATTCGGTTTGCAGCCATTTCAGGATGATCGAGGTATCGAGGCCGCCCGAATAGGCAAGCACGACTTTCTTGGGCGCGGACATGGAACAGCTCCTGTTGCGGATTTTAAGCCGCGATTACCGATTTTTTACGCCAAGAGCAAGGTAACTGCGTTGACAGGGGTGATCACGGCGAGTTGATTGCGGGAAAATCAATTCAAAGGGGACTATTTTATGAAGTCTTGGCAAATTTTTAGGCATTCCTTTCGCCAAGTTACCAACAATCTCGGAGCGGCCGCCCGCGTCTCGCTGGTGCCATTCCTTATTGCTGTCTTGGGGATTGTCGCCGTTTTCATTCTAGCTGGTGTGAGCGGTCGGTTCCGGGAAATGGGTGGGATGACGCCGGGCGCTGTGTTCCTCATACTCATCGGCGTTTTGGTCTATCTTGCGATGACGATAACAATTGCGGTGAACTGGCATCGGTTCGTTTTGCTCAATGAGCCGGTCACTTGGTGGCCCCAATTCCATGGCGCGCGCATCTTGCGGTATTTTGGGCGCAGCCTGTTGATCGGTCTGATCTTTGGTGCGGCGCTTGGCATTGTTAGTACGGTTCTCGCCGTCGTCATGCGCGGCGGATCAGATGGGGTCTTGGGCGTCGCGATTTTAATGATCGTAGCTGTACTTTTGGGCTTGCCGGTGTTCTGGCGCCTGAGTGCATCCCTGCCCGGTGCTGCGGTAGAAGGTGCTGGTATTTCAGCGGCCTGGAGCAATACGCGTGGCGCATGGGGTGCGTTGCTGATGCTTAGCGTTTTCTACATCGGCTTTGCGCTTATGACCGGCGTGGTCAGTGGAATTTTCACCGTTCTTGCAGCGAAATCTAGTGTCTTTGTTCTCGTCAAAGTCATCTGGGAACTTGCGATTGGCTGGTTCACCATGATGCTGGTGCTGTCGATCCTGACCACGCTTTACGGCCATTACGTCGAAAAACGCGCGCTGGTCTAAGCTTGCCAAATCCGGCGGCGCACGTCACATCTGGCAAATGAGTGAATTTGCCCTGTCCGCCCTTGCCGCGACGCGTGCCCTGCGTGCGTTGTTTGACCCCACGCCGTTGCAGCGCAACGACCATCTATCCGCGCGCTTTGATGCTGATATCTGGCTCAAGCGCGAAGACCTGACCCCGGTGCGCAGCTACAAGCTGCGCGGCGCGTTCACTGCGATGCGCAAGAGGCGTGAGGCCGATCCGCAG
>JAFGWK010000261.1 GCA_016937195.1 Paracoccaceae bacterium
ACGATCAAGGCGCTTCATGTGACGCCGGGCGCGCAAATTGATGCCAAGGACCTGCTGATCGAGCTGGAATAAGCAGGCCGCGCCTGTAGTTCGATCCTCATTTGCCGGTGATTAAGAGCCACGGCAGCTGTGCCAAGCAATGGCTGTCGTCAAAAGCGCGGATCGCGAGGTCGCGCTTTTGGCGGTTACTAACGACCGCGAAACGGCTGGAGGATTAGCCCTCTGAACGCAAGCGGTGCGCATTATTTAGCGTCGTTCCGTGGCAGTAAATCGTTTCTCTGGCTTTGCGTGTGGCCGCTGACGATGGCTATGAGCGTGTCGGACACATAGGCGCGCGGGTCGATTACGTGGAGTTTTCAGGTCTCGCTCAGGAAGGCAATGACGCCCCACGCCTGATCATCGCGGACCAGTGCCCAGAGGCATCCGGGTTTGGTTTGGCGTTAGGCGGCTCCGTTCGTGCAAGACCGGCAAGCATATTTTAGATGACGAATAACAATTATTCGGAACCTGAGCGGAAATGATGTCGAGGCGATCAGACGTACCCTGTGCGATCACATGCCGCTCAGCACCGCAGCCGCAGCGCCTGCTGTCAGGCGCAATTGCCAGTTTGATGCGCAATAGATGTCTGGGAAGCGGCCCACGATTAGTATTGCACGGTTCAGCCATACGCGCCGTCAGCTGGACCAAAGGCATCGTCGTCGGCATGAAGCGCCGCCTCGGCCTTCATCTTGCGCCACTCCATCCCCGAGAACGGCACTTCAAACGAACGGGGCGAAAGACAGCTCCATCAGGCCATTACCAACCCGGTCCCCTCCTCATCGCAGCTTCAACCGGTTCACCTGCTTTGCGTGGAATACAAACACCGTGCTGGCGAAGGGGGCCTTGCGCATCGCATTCTTGACCGGCGCCGCCAGTCCGCCATGGCTCTTGCGAACCCTAAAGGCTTGGTCGCCACCAAGATCCGCACACGGCCTCTTGGGGAATGCATGCATTTGCCTGCCGGGCAACAAAAGATACGACAACGCGGATCGTCCCCACAGCGCGATCAGATCAAATGTCGCGATTGCCATGCAGCATCGCGATTGCCCCTCAGCCCGTCATCGTAAGACAGTCAGAAAAGTCCAGCATTCGGCGGTCCAAAAATGGAGGCCGCGAAAACCTTGAGAAAACTCTGGATCAGACCGACAGACATCGTGTGGGGCAGGTCTGTGCCCTTACGTGCTTTGAGCCAAATCGGCTGCTTCCTCCTCGCGCATGCCCTCTAGGGCAAGCTCGAAATAGAATGTAGTTCCGCGAATTGGATTCTTCGCGTAATCGATAGTCCCGCCATGAGCCTGAATGATCTGCTTTGAGATATTCATACCCAAGCCGGTGCCTCCGATCTTGCGCGTATCCGAGGAGTCCACTTGGCTGAACTTGTCGAAAACGCGATCGCGTTCCTCTTCCGATAGCCCCGCCCCTTCATCTATCACCGAAACGCGAACAGAGTCTTCAAATGGCTCCACACTGATCCGCACGCGACTTCCCTCCGGAGAGAACTTGGCGGCGTTGGAAATCATATTGATCAGAACCTGCTCTATCCTTGCGTGATCTCCATTCACCATCAGCGGTGTGTCGCAACCTTCGAAAGCGAGCTGGACGCCCAGTCGCCCAGCAAAGGGGACACTTGACGTCACAGCCAGCTCGGTCATTTTCGAGACATCAAACTTTGTCATCGAAAATTGCATTCGACCGGCCTCAATTTTCTGAAGGTCCAGTATTTCATCGATAAGTCTAATCAGACGGGTGCAATTTCGCTGGGCAATTGCCATCACCTGCTCGGCCCGTTCCGAGAGTGGGCCAAGGTGGCCGGCGCAGGCGAGGTCGATCGAGCCCTTGATGGATGTCAAAGGCGTACGAAGCTCGTGGCTCATTGTCGAGACAAACTCCGTTTTCGCTTTGTAGGCTTCCTGTGATTTGCGGTTCTCGACCCTGAGCGCTTCCATTTGATTCAAACTGCGACGGTAGAACGACAGATAAACCCGCGAACAATCGATCACGAAATACAGCACGAACAGACTGGTGAACATCTGCGCCCAAGCCTCCGAATGGAATGGGGCGCTCGTTACATAGATGTCCCACAATGGGATGAAGATAAAGGCAATGCCGTACAGCACCAGTCGCATGAAGAGGATGGGCAAGAGTTGATGGTTGTTCATGGCGGCAAAGAGGGCTGCCGCGAACAGGAAGAACAAAGACATGAAATGCGCGCCGGGCCCTTGGTAGATAGTGAGGGCGACCGCATAAAAAACGATAACAGAAGCGCTCAGGGCGGTTCCTAAATAAAGCCCGTTAAGAAGCTTTCGAGCGACAGCGGCATCACGACCGTTCCAAGCGAGGATTTGGCTGAAAATGAAAGAATCGTAGAGTTCCGAAAGGGCCATCAGGGCTCCCGTGATCACCGCAAGCCAGATGCTGTAGTAATATCCTGCAAGCAACAAAGCAGCGGCAAAAATAATCTGGCGCTGCCAGACGAGGTTTTTCCCGACAGTCGCATAGTCTTTCATCTGCCGCACCAGCAGGAATGTATTCTTGTTGCTAAAGCCCCTCTTAATGCCGCTGATCACGAAGCATCTCCATATATTTCCGTCCCCGAGAGCCAGCAGCCAACCATCAAACCGATGCGCACAAAGCACACCTCTTTTGAGTATGAGGTAAAGATGTGGCAACAATATGGCGAATCTGTGCAACTAAGGCAATATCGGGAAGCAGTACTTTCTACCGAGGGTTGGGGCTCCACATGCAACTATTGCAAGAAACCAGTTTAGCCAAGGCGAAGCGTATTTTCCCAGAACTTACATCGCCCGGAAGAGTTAAACATTTCACGCCAGCGCCCTCCCCTAAAGACAGGCAAGCGCCAAATCCACTCGAAAATTTAATCGGGTCTACCGACCAAATTCGCGCGACAACTCTTTCGATGCAGAACATGCATCACCACGGGAACTTGATGGTCAACTACCTCAAGGCACGCCGCGAAGTCTTTATCGTTTCCAAAGGCTGGCAACTGCCCGAGACCGACGGAATGGAATTCGACCAATACGATACGCCCGAAGCCCGCTGGATCGTCGTTCACCAGAACGGAAAAGTACTTGCAGGTATCCGCATCGCACCGACAACAGCGCGTTGCGGTCTGCACAGCTATATGATCCGCGACGCGCAATTGGGCTTGCTTCAAGGTTTGCCTCTTGACCCTCTGTTCCTAGAAGCGCCGGTGACCGACAAGATTTGGGAAGCGACCCGACTGTTCGTGGTGGATGGCGTTCCCGCTCAACAGCGGGCGGTGGTGCAGCGACTACTGATGCTTCACATGGCGGCCTCTGCCCGCAGCCTCGGTGCGGATCAAGTGATCGGAATTGTGCCCGCGGTATTTAAGCGCTGGCTGAAAAGAATCGGGATGGCGGCAGTGGCTGTTGGCCCGACTTTCGAGCTGGACGGCGACAAATCTCAAGCGGCGTTGTTTAACGTGACGACAGCGCCCAAGCCTGACTCTCTCGAATGAGCTGACCCAACCCAACAGCAGAATATCGTTGCCAATATACAACCATAAGGCTAGGGATGAATGACGAAAGGTCAATAATCATTCCTCACTAAAGGGTTTGGAGCGGCAAAATGTCTCAGGTCGAGCTCAATACACCACGTATACTGCATGTAGATGATGACGACGACATTCGTGCGATTGCGCAGCTCGCCCTAGAGGTCGTTGGACAATTAGAAGTTCACCAGTGTGCAAGTGGACAAGAAGCGCTCTTGGCTGCGCCCGATTTTGCGCCCGACCTTTTTCTCCTCGATGTCATGATGCCCGGTATGACTGGCGAAGACACATTGGCGGCGCTGCGCAATATTCCAGGCATGAAAAACACCCCGGTGATTTTTATGACCGCAAAGGCGCAGACAGACGACGTGGCACGTCTGATGAGTCTGGGCGCAGCAAAAGTGATTACCAAGCCATTTGACCCACTCACGCTGGCTTCGGAAGTTGTTGAAATTTGGCGGCAGCAATAGATCAAGAAGTGCCATTTTGTATTCGTTTGGCACTATCGACGTCCGCGATTATCTCTGAGTTTCCTCGGTTACGCTGACAAATGGCGGCTTCAGAGGCCGATCTGCCCCAAGCGCCCTCACGCCTCCAGCTCGGTGTCCCAGTACAGAAAATCCATCCAGCTTTCGTGCAAGTGGCCGGGCGGAAACCGTCGCCCGGTGCGCTGCATTTCCTCGGGGCTGGGTTGGCGTGCAGGTTTTTGCAATGTCAGCCCAGAGCGCGCCAGCGGTTTATTGGCCTTGCGCAGGTTGCAAGGCGAGCAGGCGGCGACCACATTCTCCCAGCTCGTCACCCCCCCGCGCGAGCGCGGGATCACATGATCAAAGGTCAGATCGCCCTTGGCCCCGCAATATTGGCATTTGAATTCGTCGCGCAGAAAAAGATTGAAGCGCGTGAATGCCACGCGCTTCTGGGGTCGAACATAGTCTTTGAGAACAACAACGGAGGGGATTTTTATGGCCTGCCGCTGAGAGCGCACCACCTCGTCATATTCCGCCAGTATCGTCACCCGATCCAGGCAGACCGCCTTGATCGCCTCCTGCCAGGGCCAAAGCGAAAGGGGATAATAAGAAAGCGGTCTGAAATCCGCATTCAGCACAAGCGCGGGATGGCGGCGCAACGCCGCAGGATCGCGCGTGAATTGCGTTCGAAAATCGGTGGTGTCGCTGTGGTCCAGCATGGGTTCAACCGTCCTCGCCCTGTTGCCGCGTCTGGCCCAGGGGCGGGGTCCGCCCCTGCCTTAACAACGACTATATATGGCGTTCGCGATCTGGCAAGCCTCTTGATGTCGCGAATTTCTGCCCTGCAGCATGGATGGCAAAGAAAGATGACAGGGGTATGACGCCGCGCGCCCTAACCCGCCAGCTTGTCGCGCAGAAAGGCCAGCGCCACTTGCAAGCCATCGGGCGCAATGCCGTGGCCCGTGCCCTCCATGATATGGCCATAGGTCTCAAAGCCGGCCGCAACCAGCGCATTGCCCGCCTTGGACATATCTTCAAACGGCACGACCGGGTCTTGATCACCATGCACCAACAGCACGGGGGGCTTGGAAATCACTTCGGCCTCCAGAGCTTCGGGGCGCAGCAAGCGGCCCGAAAATGCCACCAGCGCGGCCACAGGGTCGGTGCGGCGCGGCAGCACCTCTAGCGACAACATCGTGCCTTGCGAAAACCCGATCACGGCAAGGTTTTGCGCGCCAAGCCCATGTTCTTGCAGCAAATCATCAAGAAACGCGTTCACATCTGCGACTGCCATTTGCAGCCCCTGTGCGGCGGCCTCCTCAGAGGAATTGTCGATCCACGGGATCGGGAACCACTGCCGCCCCATCGGGCTGCCATTGCAGGGCTCGGGTGCGTCCGGCGCCACGAACAACGTGTCGGGCAGATGCGGCCCGAGCGGGTCAGCCAGCCCCAACAGGTCCGCGCCATCCGCGCCATAGCCGTGCAACAGCACGACGATGGATTTCACCTTGCCCGATTGCGGCGCCTTGCGGCCGGCTTGCAGTTTGCGTGTCATGGCGCCACTCCTTCGCGATTTTTGCACGCTGCGTAATAGGCCCAAAGCCCGCGCGCTGCAACCGCGCGCCACGGCGACCAAGGCGCAGACAAGGCGTTGAATTCCTTGCGCTTGGGGCGTTCGGGCAGATCGAAAAGCATACGCGCGGCTTCGGCCAGCGCCAGATCGTCGACGGCAAACACATCGGCACGCCCCAGCGCAAACATCAGATACATCTCGACCGTCCAGCGCCCGATACCGGGGATCGGGAGAAGCTGCGCGATCACCTCTTCATCGGGCAGGCGGCGCAAAGCGTCAAAATCCACGCCCGAGCCCGCAAGGGCCTGCAAATAGCGCACCTTCTGGCGCGAGAGACCACAGGCGCGCAAATCTTCCTCGGTGCCCCCGGCAATTGCATCTGGCGCGCCAAAGCCAGCCGCGATCACCCGGTTCTTAATGGCATTGGCCGCCGCGACCGAGACCTGCTGGCCGATGATCGCATCGCGCAACGCCTCAAACCCGTCCGCGCGCCGGCGCAGCGGCCAAGGCCCGGTCTGCGCGCAGACCTGAACAAAGCGCGGCTCGGTCGCACACAGCCACGCGGTGCCCTCGGCGATATCTTCGTCACAGGTGATGATGCGTCCAACCATGCCGCACCCTGCCCGATCACGGCCCCGCTTGCCAGCCCTCTCGCGCCACGCTAGCAAGCGGATATGAGCGATATCACCTCCCCCCCCGCCGCGCGCCAAAAGCGCAACACCATTGTGCTGGTTCTGGCACAAGCGCTGTTGGGCGCGCAGATGCCAATGATCTTTACGATTGGCGGGTTGGCGGGGCAGATGCTGGCCTCCAACCCCTGTTTCGCGACGCTGCCCTTGTCGCTGATCGTGCTGGGATCTGTGCTGAGCGCGCAGCCGATGTCGGAATTCATGGCCGCTTACGGGCGCCGCGCGGGGTTCATTCTGGCCAATGCGGCGGGTGCTGCGGGCGCGGCGGTGGCCGCCTATGCGCTCTATATCGGGTCGTTCCCGGTGTTCATGATGGGCTCGTTCCTGACGGGGATCTATATGTCCGCGCAGGGGTTTTACCGCTTCGCCGCGACCGATACCGCCACGCCCGAATTCCAGCCCAAGGCGATTTCCTATGTCATGGCGGGCGGGCTGGTGGCCGCAATCATTGGCCCGCAACTGGTCAAGGTCACAAGTCAAGCGATGCTGGTGCCATTCATGGCGACCTATCTGGTAATCATCGCAATCAACGCGCTGGGGCCATTCCTGTTTGCCTTCCTCGACATTCCCGCACCGGGGCGGCGCAAGAAACACGAGCATCACGAGGGCCGCACACGGCGCGAATTGCTGCGCGATCCGGTGATCGTGGTGGCGATGATTTGTGGTATGGTGTCGTATGCGCTGATGAATTTGGTGATGACCTCGACGCCCTTGGCCGTGGTGGGATGCGGCTTTGAGCAGGGCGATGCGGCCAATATCGTCTCGGCCCATGTGCTGGCGATGTACCTGCCCAGCTTCTTCACCGGCTACCTGATTTCGTGGTTTGGCAAAGAGGTGATCGTGGGCGTCGGGCTGGTCATTCTGGCGGCCTCGGGCGCGGTGGCGCTGACCGGGGTAGAGCTGGACAAGTTCTATCTGGCGTTGGTGCTGTTGGGCGTAGGCTGGAATTTCGGCTTCATCGGATCGACCGCGATGCTGGCCTCGGCCCATGCCCCGTCTGAACGCGGCCATGTGCAGGGGATGAATGATTTCATCGTCTTCGGCGGGGTGTTTTTGGCCTCGCTCTCTTCGGGCGGGCTGATGAACTGCTCGGGCGCGGGCAATACGCAAGCGGGCTGGCAGGCCGTGAATTTAGCGATGCTGCCCTTCCTGACGCTGGCAGGGGCGGCGCTGATCTGGCTGGTGATGCGGCCTAAAGAGACGCGCTAAGGGGCGTCAAGAGGGCGCGCTGC
>JAFGWK010000262.1 GCA_016937195.1 Paracoccaceae bacterium
ATGAAGCTTTTGCGGAACATAGCCAATCGCGAGCCCCGGCGCGCGCGCCACCTGCCCCGTCGCAGCGGGCTCTAGCCCGATCAGCGCGCGGATGAGGGTAGATTTACCCGATCCGTTGGGGCCGATCACGGTCACGATCTCGCACCTGGCAATGGTGAAATTGACGCCCGAGAGCACTTCGGTTGCGCCATGGCGCACCGACAGGTTTTGCGCGGTGATCAGCTCGTTCATAGCACGGCCTCTGCGCCATCCACACAGCGCGGACAGAGGCCCAGCGCCTCGACGGTCGCACGCTCCACTGTGAAATTATGGCGCGCGGCCGCATCAAGCAAGGCGCTGCGCACCTCATCCGCGCCCGCCTCGGCGACTGCGCCACAGGCGCGGCAGATCAGGAAAACCGGTGCGTGATCTTCGCCCGGACGCATGCAGGCAGCAAACGCGTTCAGTCGACGTACCCGATGCGCCAACCCGTTTTCCACCAAAAATTCCAGCGCGCGATAGGCCACGGGTGGCTGATTGCCAAAGCCATCCGCCGCCAGCCGATCCAGCACCTCATAGGCCCCCATCGCGCGATGTTCCTCTAGCAAGATTTCCAACGCGCGCTGGCGCACCGGGGTCATACGTACCCCTTTTTCACGTGCTGCCTCTTGGGCGCGGTGCAGCGTGCCTGCCGCACATCCCGCATGATCATGGGTCACGAAAGCAGTCTTGGCAGAGGGCTTGGTGTCGCGTTGCTTGGCCACGGTCATGTTACCTTATCACATTTTCGCTTGACGTGTGATTTTATAACATACATTTATCAGCGCAGAGATCAAGCTCAGGAGAGACAGATGCGTTTCATATTTCCGTTGTCGGTTGCCGCCTTTGGCACATTCGCAAGCCTCGCACAGGCCGAGGTGCCCAAAGTGGTGACGGATATCCCCCCCGTGCAGTCGCTTGTAGCGCAGGTGATGGGCGATTTGGGCACGCCGACAGTGCTGCTGGGCCAGAATTCCGACCCCCATCACTATCAGCTGAAACCCAGTCAGGCGGGGGCGCTGCAGGACGCAGGCCTCATCGTGTGGATCGGGCCGCGCCTGACTCCTTGGCTTGAACGTGCGCTTGACGGGATCAACGCTCAGGATCACGCCCTAACCTTGCTGGGCGCACCGGGTTCGCATATCCGCCAATTCAGCGGGGATGACCCCCATGATCACAGCGCCGATCTGGATGAAGATGAAGATCATGCCGCCCATGGTGAGGATGCGCACGATCACGACGCACACGCCGCTGAGGCGATGCACACCGATGCTTATACAGACCCCCATGCCTGGCTTGACCCAGACAACGCCAAGGTCTGGGTGGGCCTGATCGCACAGGATCTGGGCAAGCTTGATCCCGAACATGCCCAAACCTATGCCGACAATGCCAAAGCCGCCCAAGAGCGCATCACAGCGATGGACACCCGGATCAAGGCACAATTTGCCCCGGTTCAGGACAAAGCCTTTCTCGTCTATCACGCCGCCTATGGCTATCTTGCGGATCACTACGAACTCAACGTGGCAGGGGCGCTTTCGCCCAGCGATGCAACCGCCCCCGGCGCGGCGCATATGATCAGCCTGCGCAAGGAAGCCGCGGCAAACGCCCCGGCGGCCAAGATCTATTGCGCCTTCCCCGAGGCCCAGCATGACCCGAAAATGGTCGATATTCTGGTCGATGGGACGCCGGTCAAGCTGGGCGGCGCGCTTGATCCTTCGGGTAGCACGCTGACCTATGGGCCGGGCCTGTATGAGGCGCTGATGCAAAAGACCGCCGATACGATCACCACCTGTCTGTCCTCGCAGGATTGATCTGGCCTCGCAGGATTGATCTGGGGCCGCATGCATGCCATCTGCATCTCATGACAGATTGGATTGCATTGATAGAAGAAGACGGGCGCTGGCGTGCGCTTCGCGTAGATGGGTTGGGCGCGATCACAGACTCGCGCACCAACCCATCGCCGCGCCCTCTTTTGGCGCAAGCCGATCCCCAAACAGAGGTGGTGCTGGCCGCTGCCTCTATCGGGATCGAGACGCGCGCACTGCCCTGCACACCCCTGCCCGAGGGGGCTTGGCCCGTCGCCGAGGTCGGCGAGCGTAGCTTGCCCGCCCTGCCCGGCCTGATGCAAAAACGCCCCGCTGAACCAATAACCCCACCCGAAGCCGCGCGTATCGCGGGCATTCTGGCGGGCGCGCCGCACTTTGACGGGGTGATCTGGATTTGCGGCGCAACGGCGCTTTGGGCCCATATCTCGGCGGGTGAGGTCGTCAGCGCCACGCGTGCGGGATCGGCGGCGATGCTGGCCGCCCTTGGCGCGCCTTTACGCGCCGGCGCGGATTTCGATGCGGCAGTAAGTGACGCGCTTTCGCGCCCTGAACGCGCAAGCCGCGATCTTGCGGAACAGGCCTTAACGGGGCAATCCAGTCGCGCAGCGGGCGCAGTGTTGGGTCTGGAACTGGCGGCAGCGCGCCCGTGGTGGCTAGGGCAATCGGTGCTTGCGCTGACATCCCCCACGGCACCGGGCTGGGGTGAGGTTTGCCTGCGCGCCTTGCAAAGCCAAGGCGCACAAGTCACCTTGGGCGATGGAGAGGCCGCACTGATCGCAGGCCTCGCCCAAGCCCGCCACCCAAAGGAGCACCCGTGACATGGCCGATCTGGATCTGTCCGACACCTTTGGCGAAATCGCCCCGCGCTTTGGGCTGAGCCGTCCGGCGGGGCGGTGTTTTGGGGCGATCTGGCGGGCCGCACAAGCACCCTGCGCCGAGGATCTGGTCACGCAACTGGGGCTGTCACGATCCAATATCTCGGTGGCGCTGAAAGAGCTGCGCGCGGCGGGCTTAATTCAAAGCGCGCGCACACCGGGATCGCGCAAAGAATATTTCGTCGCCCCTAGCGATCCGTGGGAACTCGCGCGGCTGGTGCTGGGCGAGCGCGCGCGCCGCGTTATCGCGCCCGCGCGCGATCAGCTAGCGGCACTGGAAACCCGCAGCGCCGATCCGCGCGCGGCGGCGCTGTGCGAGGTGCTGGACGCGGTGGCGGGCCATATGGGCCGTTTGGCGCGCCTTGAGGCACCTGCCTTGGCAAATGAGATCGACGCTGCGCGCAGCCCCGCAACTCCGGTTGCCCGCCCGAACACGGCAAAGAAGAAGAAAAAGAAGGCATCAAAACAACCAAAACCGTATCGCAAACCTGAATAACGCTGCGGTTGCCTTCGATTTAACAGCACAAAGGGCGCCTCGCAGGGCGCTCTTTGTCATAATGGCAAAACACTCAAACCTATTTGAAATTCCGACTTTCCTTGAGCTGTTCCCAAGCCCAAAGCACCTCTTGCAGCATATCTTCCTGAGACCGATCCCCACCGTTCATATCCGGGTGCAGCACCTTGATCAGCGCCTTGTAGGTCTTTTTGATATCAGCCTTGGTGGTGGAATCACGCAGATCCAGAATATCAAGCGCGCGCTTTTCCGTGGGCGGCAATTTGCGCCCCAGCGAACGGCCCGGATTAAGCGTGGCATTCACGCCCAGCATCTCATGGGGGTCGGAAATACCGTGACGCGCCCAGCCCTGTGCCTCTTTCTCCTTGGAGAAAGGCTTGGTCGGGCGTTCCCACACGGTCGCGTTATCAAGGAAGTTCTGGAATTCCTCTTCGGACTGCCCCTGGAAATAATTCCAGTTCAGATTGTAGTCGCGCACATGGTCCTTACAGAACCAGTAATAGTCATCCAGCACTTTCGGACTTTTCGGGGCGCGGTATTTCCCGGGTTCCTCACAGCCTGCATGATCGCACACACGGGTGGACGATTCAAAAGCGCCGGACATGCCGCGCCGCCCCTTGGTGCGACGCTTCTTGTCGGCGGCGGCCGAGATGTTGAACCCGAAAGGATCGCTCTTGCTCATGCTTGCCTCTTGTTCTGCCCGATGCCTGACGTCGGTGATGGTGATCGTGACCCACTCGACGAGTCGGGCCACGCAGTTTAGTCGAAATGCCGCTTTAGGAAAGGGGGCGAGACTGAAGAAGCGCACAAAAAACGCCAATCGCACAAGATATCGCGGCGGCACTTACCTTTAGAGTCCCTCAACCTTGCTAGAAAAATAAGAACTCGTGCGCGCAGGCACGGGATCGCCCCGAACGCACAGCGCTAAATGGCTTTTTCTGTGTAAAATCAAGGCGGACAAGCGGTCAGAAGCCGTTTCCCTACCCGCCTATCCCGACTTAATCATCCTCACCCGAGCGGCTTGCACGAAGGCTCGGCGCGCGCCCTTCAGGGGCTGCAGCCTTGAGATTGCGCTCAACAGGTTTGCGCCCCTCGCCGCTTTCAACGGCTTTGGGCGCAACTTTCGGCGCGGCCTCGACATTGGCAGCCGGGTCATGGGTGCTCAGATGTGCGCCGATCCCCTGCGCGGGTTCCAGCGACAGCGCGCGGCGAAACACCAAAAGGTTGTGATACACGGTGGTCTTCCCGGTAAGCCCCGTGCGTTCTTCGGCAGGCAGGGTCTCGGCGCGAAGATATTCCCAGCCTTGCGCGGCCATGTCGTTGATCATCCCCGACAAGGTATGGGCGAAACGGTCGACCCCAGCCTTCAGCCCGCGCTCTTTTTCACCCCGTGATGGTGCGGGGATCACCTTGTATTCGAAATGCTGCATCTGGCCACCTTTTGCTTGCGGGCCTTTCTAGCGTATGCGCTGTTCCGGTCAACCGAAACACCCGTGAGGTGGCGGGAACGGGCCGAGCCGCGTGTAACTGAGACAATTGCAGCTCTTGAACCCCTCTCGCTGATGGTCCACAAATCGCCTCAAGCAAGGAAAGGACGCCCGCGATGCTGGATCAAAACGCCAAACCCACCGAAGAGGTCGATATCCGCGAGGTTTTCGGGATCGAGTCCGATATGAAGGTCAAGGCATTTGCCGAAACCAGCGAGCGCGTGCCTGCCATCGATTCCACCTATAAATTCGATCCCGACACCACGATGGCGATCTTGGCGGGCTTTGCCTATAACCGCCGCGTGATGATCCAAGGTTATCACGGCACGGGCAAATCCACCCATATCGAACAGGTCGCCGCGCGGCTGAACTGGCCCTGCGTGCGCGTGAACCTTGATAGCCATGTCAGCCGGATCGACCTGATCGGTAAAGACGCGATCAAACTGGTCGATGGCAAGCAGGTCACCGTGTTCCACGAAGGCATCCTGCCGTGGGCCCTGCGCAACCCGACCGCGATTGTGTTTGACGAATATGACGCAGGCCGCGCCGACGTGATGTTCGTAATCCAGCGCGTGCTGGAAGCCGATGGCAAGCTGACGCTGCTCGATCAGAACGAGGTGATCACGCCCAACCCGTTCTTCCGCCTGTTTGCGACCTCCAACACCGTGGGTCTGGGCGACACGACGGGCCTCTATCACGGCACCCAGCAGATCAACCAGGGCCAGATGGACCGCTGGTCGCTGGTCTCGACGCTGAACTACCTGAGCCACGACGCCGAAGTCGCGATCGTTCTGTCCAAAAACCCGCAATACAACACCGAGGCCGGGCGCAAGACGATCAGCCAGATGGTGACCGTCGCCGATCTGACGCGCACGGCGTTCATGAACGGCGATCTGTCCACCGTCATGAGCCCGCGCACCGTCATTGCATGGGCGCAGAACGCGCGCATCTTCAACAATATCGGCTATGCGTTCCGCCTGTCCTTCCTGAACAAATGCGATGAGCTGGAGCGCCAGACCGTCGCCGAGTTCTACCAGCGTCTGTTTGACGAAGAGCTGCCCGAATCTGCGGCAGCAATCGCGAAGTGATCCGGTCGCTGGCAGCAGTCTCGCTGGGTGTGACGCTTGCGTTGCCCCCGGCGCTGGCCGCAGCCCAAGACCCGCCCGCCCCCGGCGATCTGGTGGCCGCGCTCAGCGGCGACTGGAATGGCGACGGTGCGCCCGATGCCGCGACACTGACGCAGGATGAGGGCGGCGCGGCGGATCTAACCCTTTATCTCGGCGATCCGGTCTACGGCTTGCAGCGCGTGGCCCATCGCCCCCGCGTAATCTTTTCAGGCGGCATGGGCGGGCAAACACCCGCGTTCGAACCCACCTCACCCAGCAGCTTCAAGCTGCATCAGGAACAGATCGGCATTGGTCGTTTGCCTTGGGAATCGACGCTCTCGATCGCTTGGCGCGGAGGGGAATTCGTGCTCGCCGGGTATAGCTACATGTTCTACGACCGGATCGATCCTGACCATAATGGCCATTGCGACGTGAACCTGTTGACCGGGAATTACGAATTGACGCTAGGCGAGCAAACGCAGACGGGGCAGCAAGATGCGCGCGCCTTCCCGATCTCCAAGCTCGAAGCCGATTACATGCCCACGATCTGCACGTCGCTGTTTGAGTAAGCAGATCTTAAAGCGCCCGACCATTTGACCGCGCGCTTGCCAAATTCAAACCGTCAAACTCAAACGTTAGCCTTGGCCCATTTTGCCGCACGCCCCCAGAAAACCATATCATCCAGAAGCTCTTTGGTTGGCGCGTTCAGGTGATCGCCCAGCTCACCAATCGGCGTGCCTTGGCCAGCCTTTATAAAATCCGCGCCGCCAATCGTGACCGCGCCGCGCACCGGCACCATGCCGAAATTGACCGCGATGAGGCGTAGATGCTCGACCGCGCGCGCCGCGCCCACTCCGCCATAGCCCACCGTGCCAATCGGTTTGCGATGCCACCCCTTAAAGGCGTAATCGAAAGCGTTCTTGATCGTCGCCGGAATCGAGTGGTTATATTCCGCCGTCAGCACGACAAAGCCGTCACACTCTTCCAGCTTTTTCTCCCACGCCTGCGCCGCATTGTTGGTCACGGGCTTGGCGGCTGGCGGGGCGACCTCATCAAAGAATGGCAAGGCAGCGTCACGCAGATCCAACACCTCATATGTCAAATCGTCGCGCGCCGCGATCTTGGCCTCGAACCATTCCAGCGCCCGGTCCGCAAAGCGCCCGTCGCGCGTGGTGCCCACAACGATCCCGATCTTGAGTTTGTCCGACATACCGCTCTCCTGTTTGCCTCTGACCTGCCGGGGGGCAGGCGGAAATCTTACATAAGAGATTGGGCTTAGCGGGCCATGTGCCAACCCTGCAGACTGTGCATCCCTGAACGGGGGGCGCGCGCATTTGCAGGGAACCCTTGCCCCCTCTTGCGGGCGGGCGCGCGCGGTGCTTTATCTGGGGAATGAGCAAGCCCTCCGACAACCCCGCTGATCCGTTCAAGAAGGCACTGGCCGAGGCCACCAAAACGATGGCCGATGCGCCTGAGATGACGGTGAGCTATTCGGTCGATCCTTCGGGAATGACCTCTGACACAATGCGCCTGCCGCAGGTGTCGCGCCGCATGACGCGCGACGAGGTGCTGCTGGCGCGTGGCACAGCCGATGCGCTGGCGATGCGCCGACGCCATCACGATGCCAAAATCGACGCCCGCTATGCGCCTTCGGGCGATCTGGCGGCCTCGATTTACGAGGCGATGGAAACCGCGCGATGCGAGGCATTGGGTGCGCGCGACATGCCCGGCACGCTGACCAATATCGACGCCAAGATCGCCCATGAGGCCGAGCGCAAGGGCTATGCCCAGATCCGCGCGGCGCAAGACGCCCCGCTTTCGGTCGCAGCAGGCTATTTCGTGCGCGAACTCGCCACGGGGCGCAAACTGCCCCCCGGCGCGTCCAACGTACTTGATCTGTGGCGTCCCTTTATCGAGCAATCGGCAGGTGACGATCTGGAGGGCGTCGATCACGTTCTGGGCGATCAGGCCGCGTTTGCCCGCATGGCGCGCAAGGTGATTGCCGATCTGGGCTATGGCGACCAGCTTGGCGACGACCCTGATGAGGATATGGGCGACGAGGGCGAGGACGACCCCCAAGCCCGCCAGGAAGAGGATCAGGGCGAGGATCAGGATTCAGAGCAATCCGAGGAAGACGACGCCGACGCCTCCCCCGAGTCCAGCCAAGACACCCAGCAAGATCAAAGCCAGACCACCGTCAGTTCTGACGATCTGGCTGATCAGGAAATGGGCGAGGAGGTGGACATGCCTCAAGCGGATGCGCCGCTGGAGCCGCCCCCGCCGCCGCCCCATTCCGCCGCGGATCCGAACTATGCGGTTTTCACGACCGAGTTCGACGAGGAAATCGCTGCCGAAGATCTTGCCGAACCGGCCGAATTGGAACGCCTGCGTCTGTACCTCGATCAGCAGTTGGAACCGCTCAAAGGCGCGGTGTCGCGACTGGCCAACAAGCTGCAACGCCGCCTGCAAGCCCAGCAAAGCCGCGCTTGGGAGTTTGACCGCGAAGAAGGGATGCTGGATGCAGGCCGTCTGGCGCGCGTTGTCGCCAACCCGACGATGCCGCTATCGTTCAAGGTCGAAAAAGACACCGAGTTCCGCGATACCGTGGTGACGCTGCTGCTGGACAATTCCGGCTCGATGCGCGGTCGTCCGATTTCGATCGCGGCGATCTGCGCCGATGTTCTGGCGCGCACGCTGGAACGCTGCGACGTCAAGGTCGAGATCCTCGGCTTCACCACGCGGGCATGGAAAGGCGGGCAATCGCGCGAGAAATGGCTTGCCGAGGGCCGCCCGCAAAGCCCCGGACGCCTGAATGATCTGCGCCACATCATCTATAAACGTGCCGATGCCCCGATGCGCCGCACGCGCACCAATCTGGGCCTGATGATGAAGGAAGGCTTGCTGAAGGAAAACATCGACGGCGAGGCGCTGGAATGGGCGCATCGTCGGATGCTGGCGCGCTCTGAGGCGCGCAAAATCCTGATGGTGATTTCCGATGGCGCGCCGGTCGATGACTCAACCTTGTCCGTCAACCCCGCGATTTATCTAGAAAAACACCTGCGCGACGTGATCGCGATGGTAGAAAAACGCCGCGCCGTGGAATTGATCGCCATCGGGATCGGCCATGACGTGACGCGCTATTACCAACACGCCGTCACGATCACCGATGTGGAACAATTGGCCGGCGCCATGACCGAGCAACTCGCCGGTCTGTTTGACAGCGATCCGCGGGCGCGCGCGCGCCTGCTCGGTATCAAAAAGGCAATGTGATGTTTCAAGATTTCTCGGTGCAATCGCGCCCCGAGCTTGGCCCGCCCCGGCTGGCCGATTTGCGCGAAGCCATGGCCAAGGCCGATCTCGACGGGTTCATCGTGCCCCGCGCCGATGCCCATCAAGGCGAATATGTTGCCGATTGCGATGCGCGTTTGGCATGGCTGACGGGCTTTACCGGATCGGCTGGCTTTTGCATCGCCACCCCCGATCAGGCGGGCGTGTTCGTCGATGGCCGCTACCGCGTACAGGTGCGCGCCGAGGTCGATCTGGCCCATTTCACCCCCGTAAACTGGCCCGAGATCAAACCCGGCGCTTGGTTGCGCGACCATCTGCCCGAGGGCGCGAAGGTGGGTTTTGATCCTTGGCTACATACGCGCTCCGAGATCACCAAGATCCGCGCTGATCTGGAAGGCAGCGGCATCGCCCTGATCGAAAGCGCCAATCTTATCGACGCGATCTGGGCCGACCGTCCTGCCCCGCCGATGGCTCCGGCGCGCCTCCATCCTCCTGAATTCGCTGGCGAAACAGCGGCTGAGAAACGCACGCGTCTTGCCACCGATCTACGCAGCCAAGGCGTCGCCGCCGCAATCCTCACCCTGCCGGATTCGATCTGCTGGCTGCTCAACATCCGCGGCAGCGACATCCCTCGCAACCCGATTGTTCAGGCCTTTGCGGTGCTATTTGCCGATGGCGGGGTCAAGCTGTTTTCCGAAGCCGCCAAGTTCGACGACAGTCTGCGCGCCTATCTGGGCGATCAAATCGCCATTCTGCCCCCACATGCATTCGAGGCCGCCCTTGAGGCCATCGAAGGCCCCGTACTGGTTGATCCCGACAGCGCGCCCCTTGCGGTCAGCCTGCGGCTGGCCGATCACGACACCAAGATCCTTTGGGCCCGCGATCCCTGCATCCTGCCCAAAGCGCGCAAGAACGCCGCCGAAATCGCGGGCATGCGGGCCGCCCATCATCGCGATGCCTGCGCAATGGTCGAATTCCTCGCCTGGCTGGATGCAGAGGCCCCGAAAGGCGCGCTGACCGAAATCGACGTCGTCACCGCACTGGAAGGCTTCCGCCGCGAAACAAATGCGTTGCTGGATATCAGCTTTGATACGATCTGTGGCGCAGGCGGCAATGGTGCAATCGTGCATTACCGCGTCAATGAGGCCACAAATCGCCCCGTCAAACCCGGCGCGTTGCTCTTGGTGGATTCGGGCGGGCAATATATCGATGGCACGACCGATATCACCCGCACCGTGGCCGTGGGCGAGGTCCCCCCCGAGGCCCGCGCCCCCTTCACCCGCGTGCTGCAAGGCATGATCGCCTTGTCGCGCGCGCGCTTCCCGCGCGGCGTTGCAGGCGCCCATCTCGACGCACTCGCGCGCGCACCACTTTGGGCCGAGGGCTGGGATTATGATCACGGCACAGGTCATGGCGTGGGCGCAGCGCTGTGCGTGCACGAAGGCCCAGCGCGGATCTCGCGCGTCTCTGACATCGCGCTGGAACCCGGTATGGTTCTGTCAAACGAGCCGGGCTATTATCGCGAAGGCGCGTTCGGCATCCGCATCGAGAACCTGATCGTGACACAGACCGCGCCCAGCAAAGGCGATGATCGCGACCAACTCAGCTTTGAAACACTCACCTGGGTGCCTATTGACCGCCGCTTGATTGACACAGAGCTACTATCACGAGATGAACGCGACTGGCTGAACGCCTATCATACGCACGTGCTTGACCAGATTGGCCCGCATCTTAGCGCGGCAACCAAAGATTGGTTGAAAAACGCCTGCGCGCCACTTTAGATCTAACGCCGCGTTGCAAGTCTCGGATGCCTCCGGCGGGAGTATTTAAGGGCCAACTGAAAAGAATATCCGATTTCATTTGGCTCTAAATACTCCCCGCGGAGCGTCCCACAATGGTCCCGCGCACTACGCTTATAGGCAGAGAACCTTGCGCGCGGCTCGTGCGATGATGATTTCTTCATTCGTCGGAATCACCAACACGCGTACCCGATCCGCACCGATTTCGCGCGCGTTTTGCGCATTTGCCTCCGCGTCGAGATCAATGCCGAGCCAGGCCATATCGGTGCAAACCTCGGCACGCAGGCGCGCGGAGTTCTCTCCGATCCCACCGCAAAACACGATCCCGTCCAGCCCGCCAAGCGCTGCCGCCATCGCGCCAATCTCGCGCTTGATGCGGAAGGCGAAATAGGCGATGGCCTGCGCGGCATGTGGGTCTTCGCTGGCCTCAAGCGTGCGCATATCATTGGAGATGCCCGAGAGGCCGAGCAGCCCCGATTTCTTATAAAGCAGGTCGGAAATCTCGGCCGCGCCCATCCCCTCTTGATCCATCAGATAGAGAACAACGCCCGGATCCAGCTCGCCCGAGCGCGTCCCCATCGGCAGCCCATCCAGCGCCGAAAACCCAAGACTTGAGGCGATAGATTTGCCCCCCTTAAGCGCACAGATCGACGCCCCCGATCCCAGATGCGCCACCACGACGCGCCCCGCATGCAGATCGGGTTCGCTACGCGCCAGCGCGCTTTCGATGTAATCATAGCTTAGCCCGTGAAAGCCGTAGCGGCGCACACCCTTGTCGTAATAGGCGCGCGGCAGGGCGTAGACATCGGACACGAACGGATGGCCGCGATGGAATGCCGTGTCGTAACACGCGATCTGCGGGACGCCGGGAAACGCGTCAATCGCGGCGCGAATTCCTGCGAGGTTATGGGGCTGGTGCAGCGGCGCGAAGGGGGCAAGGCGCGCGAGATCTTTGATCAATGCGGGCGTCACCTCTTCGGGGGCTGCGTGATTGATCCCGCCATGCACGACGCGATGGCCGACCGCGACGATCTCGAGTTGTTCAAAATCGGCGCGAAAGGCGGCCAGCGCAGTTTTCAGCGCGGCGGCATTGGTAGCGAAAGCATCGGGTGCGGTTTCGGGCAGCGGCAGGGGCGCACCATTGGAGCCGGTCAACTTCATCGCGGCCTCACGACGCCCGATTCGATCCACATGGCCCATCGCCAGCATCTCGAGACTTTCAGTAAACAGCCCAAGCTTGAGCGAGGAAGACCCCGAGTTCAGCGTTAAAATTGCGCGCGTCATTGCACATTGCCCCGCATCCGGAAGTAGTGAATCGAAGCCACCGCCGCCGAAGCAAGCCGCGCCATCGAACTGTCCGAACGCGAATTCAGGATCACCGGCACCTTGGCCCCAAGCACGAGGCCCGCCCCTTCGGCGTGCGAGATATAGGCAAGCTGCTTGGCCAGCATATTGGCCGAATCGATGCCCGGTGCGACCAGCACCTCGGCGCGCCCTGCCACCTGCCCACGCAGCCCCTTGGTGCGCGCTGCCCCCAGATCGACCGCGTTATCCATTGCGAGCGGCCCATCGACCTCGCCCCCGGTAATCTGACCGCGCTCGGCCATTTTCGACAAAAGGGCCGCATCCAGCGACGACGGGATCGAGGGCGTCACGGTTTCGACCGCGCTCAGCACGCCGACTTTGGGCACCGCGATGCCGATCGAAATCGCCACGTCGATCGCATTTTGCACGATATCGACCTTGGTCACCAGATCGGGGGCGATGTTGATTGCGGCATCGGTGACGATCAGCGGATGAGGCACCCCGGGCACATCCATCACGAAAACATGGGTGAAACGCCGCCCCATGCGCAGCCCCGTGGCCTTGTCGAGCATCGGCTTGAGAAGTGTGTCGGTGTGCAGATGGCCCTTCATGATCGCGCCCGCGCGCCCGTCATGCACCAATTGCACGGCCATGCGAGCGGCGTCACGCGCCGTTTCAGCAGGCAGAATTTCGAAGCTGGTTGCATCTTTACCGCAATCGGCAGCAGCCTGCATGATCTTCGCAGGATCCCCGATCAAGAGCGGTTCGATGATGCGGTGCTCGGCGGCGAGGATCGCGCCTTCCAGCGAGGCGGGTTCTTCGGGGCAGACCACCGCCGTCACCAGATCGGGCAGCGGCTCGGCACGTTCGAGCAGCTTTTCGAAATGGCGATGGCGCTGGCTGATCAGGCCGGGCACTTCGAGCGCATTGAATTTCATATGTTTCTTGGGCGCAAATACGTCGGCATCGCCATTCACAATCAGCGCTCCATCACGGATCCGCGTGACTTGCGTGGCAAAGCGCACCGCGCCATCAGGCAGCTTTTCCACCACCTCGACACGTGCGCAAAGTTCATCGCCCGCCAAGGCGTGATCGTGAAAATTCAGGTTCTGCGAACGATAAAGCGTGCCCGGCCCGGGCAGCAGATTGCCCAGCACTGCCGTGATCAGCGAGGCCACGAACATGCCCGGCGCATAAGCCTCGCGCACGCCATCGCCATCGCCATCCTCGGCCTCAAGATGAACCGGGTTGTGATTGCCCGATGCTGCCGCAAAGACGTAGAAATCATCCGCGGTGCACAGCCGCTTTAGCTCTGCGCTCTGGCCGATTTCCATTTCGTCCCATTTCCGGCTTTCCAAAATCATCGGCGTCTCCTGTTCCTGTTCGATGCGCGGCCAGTTTGGCTGGACCTGACGGTTTCCCCTAGACCTGAATAGATGACAAAACATTGATCCGAGACAAAAACCGCCGACATTTCGCCTGCCCTCTTCCCTGCACAGCCTCAGACGCCTAAGACCGAGTGAACAACCATGACAGGAGGCTTGGGGATGGCAATCAGCGAGGCATTGGTAGCACTCGAATCGCTATTGGGCGACAGGTTAAGCCGCGCACCGGGCGATTGCGATCAGCATGGACGCAATGAGACCTGGTTTGCCTTCAGCCCGCCCGATGCCGTGGCCTATCCCGAGACCACGCAAGAGGTCGCCGAACTGGTTAAAATCTGCGCCACTCATGGCGTGGCGATCACGCCTTGGGGCACGGGCACCTCGCTTGAGGGGCATGCGGTGCCGTTGCAGGGCGGAATCAGTCTGGACATGAGCCGGATGAACCGCGTCCTTGAGGTGCTGGATTCGGATATGCAGGTGCGCGTGCAGCCCGGCGTGACGCGCGAGGCGCTGAACGAGGATCTGCGCGCGACAGGGCTGTTCTTTCCCGTCGATCCGGGCGCGAATGCCTCGCTTGGCGGGATGGCCGCGACGCGCGCAAGCGGAACGACGACGGTGCGCTATGGCTCGATGCGCGACAATGTGATGGCTTTGGAGGTCGTGCTGGCCGATGGCCGCATCATTCGCACCGGAAGCCGCGCCAAAAAATCCGCCGCTGGCTATGATCTGACGGCACTGATGGTGGGCTCAGAGGGCACTTTGGGCATCATCACCGAACTGACCCTGCGCCTGCATGGCCAACCCGAGGCGATCTCTTCGGCAGTCTGCGCCTTCGATACGCTGGAAGCGGCGGTCGAAACCGTGCAAATGACGATCCAGATGGGCATTCCCATGGCGCGGATCGAATTTGTCGACGCACTCACAGCGGAAATTTTCAACGAGGCAAACGGCACCAGTTTCCCCGCCAAGCCGCATCTGATGATCGAGTTTCATGGCTCGGACGCGGCTGTGGCTGAGGCGTCAGAACGCTTTGGCGAGGTCGTGGCAGAGATGGGCGGGGCCGATTTCGAATGGGCCATCACCACCGAAGATCGCAACAAGCTTTGGCGGATGCGCCACGGCGCGTATCCCGCCTCAATCGCGCATCGCCCCGGCTGCATGGGGCTGGTGACGGATATCTGCGTACCGATCTCGCGTCTAGCCGAGGCCGTGGGGGAAATGACGGGCGAAATCGCGGCGGCGGGGCTGATCGGGCCAATCGTCGGCCATGTCGGAGATGGCAATTTCCATTCGGTACTGTTGCTTGACCCCAACGACAAGGACGAGTTCAAACGGGCCAAGGCTGTGGCGGGCAAGATGGCCAAGCGCGCGCTGGAAATGGGCGGTACGGTGACCGGCGAGCATGGCATCGGCATGGGCAAGATCGGCTATATGCGTGCCGAACACGGGGACGCTTGGGATGTGATGGGCACGCTTAAAGCCGCCCTTGATCCGCAAGGAATTCTTAACCCCGGCAAGTTGGTGGAGCAAAAAGCATGAGCTTTGAGACGCCGGAGGATTTCCCGCGTGCCTTCGCGCGCGCATGGGGCGCCCGCGATGCACTTACACTGGCGGGATATTTCGCCAATGACGCTGATTTCCTGTCGCTCACAGGCGGCGCAGCCACGGGGCGCAACGAGATTGCAGAGCTGTTGGCGGGCGAACTTAGCGGTGCCTTCGCGCGTGCGCGTCTTGTGACGGGGCGGATCAAGTTGCGCCCTGTCGGAGATCGGGCATGTGTGGTGCTGCAACGCTTTGTGCTGTCAGGAATCGTGCATCCCGATGGCTCGGACGCGGGGCGCGTTGGCGCGATTTTCGCGGCGACGATGGAACGCTCGGAGGCTGGCTGGGAGATCGTCTCGGCGCAATTCGTGGTTGAACCGGCGGCCTGAACACGCCCGCAACGCTATCCGGCGAGCAGGGATTTTGCGGCGGCGCGCGCGGCATCGGTGACTTCGGCCCCCGCGATCATGCGCGCGATTTCGTCGATGCGCTCGGATTCGGGCAGCGCGATCACTTGCGAGGTGGTCATCCCGTCGCTCACCGATTTCGCAACGCGGAAATGCGTGGCTCCGCGCGCGGCGACTTGCGGCGAGTGGGTGACAACAAGCACCTGCGCGCCTTCGGCCAGCTTCGCCAATCTGCGCCCCACCGCATCCGCCGTCGCCCCGCCAACGCCGCGATCAATTTCGTCAAAGATCAGCGTCAATGCATCGGCCCCGCGCGACAGCACCACCTTAAGCGCCAGCAGGAATCGCGACAGCTCTCCGCCCGAGGCGATCTTGTTCAGCGGACCCGCAGGCGCGCCGGGGTTCGTGGCCACCGTAAAGGCCACCCAATCGCGCCCGTCAGGCCCTGCATCACCCGGTGTGATATGGGTTTCAAAGACCGCGCGCTCCATTTTAAGCGGCGCAAGTTCGCCCGCCATTGCCGCGTCAAGCCGGGTCGCAGCAGCCATGCGCGCCTTGCTTAGATCCGCAGCGGCGCGCTCAAATTCCGCGCCCGCACGCGCAAGCTCGACCTCAAGCTCTTCGATGCCCTCAGCCCCCGCATCCAGCGCGGCCAACTTGTCGCGCAAACCGCTTGCAAACTCGCCCAAGTCATCGGCCAAAACGCCATGCTTGCGCGCCTGAGCGCGGATTTCAAACAGGCGCTCCTCGCAGGCCTCCAACGCGCGGGGGTCGAAATCAAGCGCATCCAGCGCGCCCTCAACACCCTGCAACGCATCGCCGAGTTCCAGCAACGCGCGTTCCAGCGTTTCCAGTGGGCCATCCAGACGCCCCTCGGCGCGCGCCGCCGCGCCTTGCAACCAGCGGTCGGCATCGCGCATCGCACCCTCTGCCCCCTCGGGGCCCAAAGCCTGCGCAGCCTTGGCCACATCGTCACGAATTTTTGCCGCGCCCTGCATCAAGCGGCGCTGAGTATCCAACGCGCCCTCTTCACCGGGTTGGGGATCAAGCGCGTCGAGTTCCTTAACGGCATGACGCAGGAAATCTTCCTCAAGGCGCACAGCCTCAAGCTCAGCGCGCGCGGCGTCCAGCTTGCGCTGCGCGGATGAGCGCGCTTTCCACGCCTCGCGAGTCGCTGCAAGACGGCTGGGGTGATCGGCGAATAAATCGAGCAGCGCGCGGTGACCGCGCTCGTTCAAAAGTCCGCCATCATCTTGCTGGCCATGCAATTCGACCAGCGATTGCGAGACCTGACGCAGCACCTCGCCGCTGGCGCGCCGATCATTGATCCAGGCGGTTTTGCGACCATCGCGCGCATTGACCCGGCGCAAGATCAGCTCATCCTCGCACGGCAAACCGGCCTCAAGCAGGATCGCGCGCACAGGATGGTTTGGCGGCAACTCGAACACCGCTGTCACCTCGCCCTGATCGGCCCCCTGACGCACCAATTCCGCGCGCCCACGCCAGCCCAGCACAAAGCCCAGACAGTCGAGCAAAATCGACTTGCCCGCCCCCGTCTCACCGGTCAGCACGTTCAGACCGGCCCCGAAACTAAGTTCGAGCCGGTCTATAATCAGGATATCGCGGATTTCGAGCGAACGCAGCATGTCAGCCAGCCCCGCATGCGATCAGAGCCATTCGCCTTTGATTACCTGCCGATAGACCTTCGCCAGCCAACCATTCCCCTTGGCTTCGGGCTTGAGGCCCTTTTTCGCAAGCAGGTTATAAGCGTCTTGATAGAAGGGCGACGACTGGAAGTTATGGCCTAGAATCGCGCCCGCAGTCTGTGCTTGGTCATTGATACCAAGGGCAAGATAGGCCTCAACCAGACGCTCAAGCGCCTCAGGCGTATGCGCGGTTGTCTGGAACTGCTCCACCACAACGCGGAAGCGATTGATCGCGGCGGTGTAATTGCCTCGTTTGAGGTAATAGCGCCCGATCTCCATCTCTTTTCCGGCCAGATGGTCGAAAGCGAGGTCGAATTTCAAAATTGCGGATTGGGCGTATTCGCTATTTGGATATTTCTCAATCACGTCACGCAGCGCCTGTAGCGCCTGATAGGTCAGGCCCTGATCGCGGCCCACCTCGTCGATTTGATCGTAGTAGGAGAGCGCCAGAAGATATTGCGCATAGGCCGCATCTTCATCCCCCGGATAGGTATCAAGGAAACGCTGCGCCGAGGCGCGTGCCTCTTCGTATTTCTTGGCACGGTGTTGGGCGTAAGCCTCCATGATCAACGCGCGCTTGGCCCATTGCGAATAGGGGTAAAGACGCTCAACCTCAGAGAAATATTTCAACGCATCGGCGGGGCGGCGCGGATTGCCGACCTCCAGCTCATATTCGCCACGCTCGTAAATTTGTTGCGCCGTGAAATTCTCTAGGTTGGGTATTGCTTTTGGATTTGCACCGCACGCGGCCAAAACGGTCACAAGACCAAGAGCCCCGAGTTTCGCTGCCGCTGTTTTGCCGCGCCCCATGCCCTGCCCCAATCCTCTTAACTACCGGGGGAAAGGCCCCGGACCCGTATCCTGACACCCGCTTCGCGCGGGGGGTTTGGGTTGTCCTAGCACAGAAAAATCCGGGGCGCAAAATGCCTTTGATGCCTTTTTGTCCAAGCTTGCGTAACGTGACAAACCTGTTCACCCGGAGCGACGTGAATTAGGCCGAAACCAAAGCTTTTGAAGGGCAAACACCCGCACCGGGCAAAGCGTAGGACTGTGCGTCCGAACACTCTTCCCACGTCCAAGCGGTGGGATCGGCAAACAAGGCGCGCAACAATTTGTTCGTCAGCGCATGCCCCGAGCGAGTCCCGGTGTAGCGCCCCAGAATCGGCGCGCCCGCCAGCGCAAGATCCCCAAGCGCGTCCAGCATCTTATGACGCACGGCCTCATCAGCGTGGCGCAAGCCACCGGGGCTGAGCACTTGATCACCCTCAATTACGACGGCGTTTTCATAGGTGCCGCCAAGCGCCAGACCATTGGCCTGCATCATTTCGACATCAGAGCGACGGCAGAACGTGCGGCTATCCATCAGCTCGCGCACGAACGCCCCGTTCGACATCTTCAAACTTTTGTGCTGCACGCCGATTGCGGCATCGCTGAAATCAATGTGAAAGTCGATCTCAAGGGCAGCGGCGGGGTCAAGACGCGCGACCGCAGCGCCTTCGCACACTTCAACACGCTTGAGAACGCGGATCGCACGCATCGCACCGTTCAATGGGCGCAGACCGGCCTCGCAGAAGGCCGCGACGAAAGGTGCCGCCGACCCATCAAGGATCGGAACTTCGGGGCCGTCGATTTCGACCAGCGCATTGTGCACGCCCGACCCGACCAGCGCCGCCATCACATGTTCAATAGTGGACACCTGAACGCCATCGGCGTTTTCGATTTTCGTGCAAAGCTGTGCGGCGGGAACATTGCTCCACAGTGCCGCGATACGCGGGTTCACACCGGTTACATCGGTGCGGCGAAACACAATACCATTCCCCACAGGCGCGGGATGCACGCGCATTTCAACCGGCGCCCCAGAATGGAGCCCTACGCCCGAAAAACTTACGGTTTTGGCTAGGGTGGTTTGCACGGCGGAACCTCACAACTTTTATCTTTGGCGGTAACAGAATCTCAACTCTCTGTACCGCAGTCTCAGTTAGTCAGGTGGCCGGTGCATCTCAACTCACTCTTTGTAACGGAGTGAAACAATCATGCACACCTCGGGCAAAACACCGCCTAACGCAATCTAAAATACTGATTTTATAAGAAAAAGGGCCGGAAAACTCCGGCCCCAATTGCAGTTTTGTGATGTCGTTTTTTCTTAGTTTGCCTGACGGCGCAGGAAGGCGGGGATCTCCACGCGATCTTGTTCGTCGGTTTGCTCATCGTCATAGACTTCAGCGCGGGGCTGTTGCGCCGGCGCTTGCGCACGCGGCGCAGTCTGGGGCTGGGCGTGCTGGGGATGCGCGCCCTGACCCTCACCGCCGTGACCGGTCATCCGGTTGATCAGCGAGTTGATCCCAAAGCGCGGCTTTTCGGCCTGCGGCTGGGGCGCCTCTTGGGGATGCGCGGGACGCGTTGCTGCCATCGGGCGCTGTGCTGCGGGCGCTTTGCCAACAGCGGCCTCTAGGCGACGCAGCGCCTCGGGGGACGGCGTGCCGGGCTGGCGCGGACGCGGGGCGACATACCCCTGAGCGTCATCCTCGACATAAAGATCGGGCTGAGGCTCACGCGGGGCGCTATAGGCGGGGGGCGGCAAATCGTCAGCAGCCTGCTGAGGCGCCGGAGCACGTGCAGCGGGGGCATCAAACAGCGAACGTTCTTGAGCCTGACGGGCTTGCTGCGGCTGCGGCGACGCTTGCTGCGTTTGCGGCTGGGGCGCGGGACGTGCGACGGGCTGCGCCGAGGTCACGGACAGCGCAGCAGCAGGCTGTTGCGCTTGCGGCTGGGGCGCGGGAGCAGGCTCATAAGCGTGCTGGGGCGCGTAATCTTCGGTGTGATGCGACGCGGCCTCCACGGCTTCTGCCGCCGGCTTCAGCGGTTCGGCCATCGAGCGGCGCGGCACGGGGATGTCATTGGTCGCCAGAACCGCGTCGATACCGGTGGCAACCACCGACACCCGCATCGAGCCAGCCATATCCGGGTCCAGCGTCGAGCCGACGATGATATTAGCTTCCGGGTCAACCTCTTCGCGGATCCGGTTTGCCGCCTCGTCCAGTTCGAACAGGGTCAGATCGTAGCCGCCCGTGATATTGATCAGCACGCCTTTCGCGCCTGCCAGCGAAATCTCGTCGAGCAGCGGATTGGCGATGGCCTTCTCGGCGGCCTGAACAGCGCGATCATCGCCCTCGGCCTCACCCGTGCCCATCATGGCTTTGCCCATCTCGTCCATCACGGCGCGCACATCGGCAAAATCAAGGTTGATCAGGCCCGGACGCACCATCAGGTCGGTCACGCCTTTAACACCTTGATACAGAACGTCATCGGCCAGCGCGAAAGCTTCGGTGAACGTGGTTTTTTCATTCGCCAGACGGAACAGGTTCTGGTTGGGAATGATGATCAGCGTGTCGACGACCTTTTGCAGCGCCTCCAGGCCTTCTTCGGCCTGACGCATCCGCTTGGAGCCCTCAAACTGGAACGGCTTGGTCACAACGCCCACCGTCAGAACGCCCAATTCGCGCGCAGCTTGCGCGATGATCGGAGCGGCCCCGGTGCCGGTGCCACCGCCCATACCGGCGGTGATAAAGCACATGTGTGCGCCCGCGAGGTGATCGACGATTGCCTCAATGCTTTCTTCGGCAGCAGCGGCACCAACCGAGGGGCGAGCGCCTGCACCCAAACCTTCAGTGGCCTTCACACCCATCTGGACGCGGGCTTCGGACTTGGACTGCTGAAGCGCTTGAGCGTCGGTATTCGCGACCACGAATTCTACGCCCTCCAGCTGCTGCTCGATCATGTTATTGACCGCGTTGCCACCTGCGCCACCAACACCGAAAACAGTGATCCGAGGCTTGAGGTCTTGATGCTCTGACATCATGAGATTCAACGTCATGTGGTTTATCCGCCTGTTGCTGCTGCCCGGCCCTGTCCCAGACCGTAATGAATAGAAATTAGACCGAATCTAGCTCTGAATCACCTAAACGTCACGCAAAAACTTACCCCGAGACACAAAATCTGGAGTTCTCTTTTGCGTGACAAGCGGTATTTCGCGTATTGCGCTGAATATAGTGGGTTCTAGCGGACACTCTTCTGCCACTGCGTAACATCAGGCAAATGATGCACGCCCGCACAGTTTCTAAACTTTCACTTTTTCAACATTTCACCAATTATCACGGAACCAACGGATCGCTCGACGGATAGAGCGCCCGCCCATCGTTTCGGGGGGCAATTCGAAATCCCACCATTCATCTTGAGGATGGGCTGCAAACAGCGCCAATCCCACCACCGAAGAGAAGCCCGCGCCCGTTGCAGCCTGCGGCAAACCTTGCACGCGCATCGGACGGCCCAGACGTACATTCTGACCCAAAATGCGCGCTGCCAACCCGTCAAGACCCGGGATCTGGCTCGCCCCACCCGTCAACACGATCTGCTGGCTGGGCAAATGCTCGAACCCGGCGGCATCAAGAATTGCGCGCACGTCTTCGAGGATTTCTTCGACACGCGGGCGCATGATGCCAATCAACTCGGCGCGGCTGATCTGGCGGCGGTCTTTTTCCCAATCACCGGACTCTCCGCCCAACTCGATCATCTCGCGATCATCCATGCCCGTCGCATGCACGCCGCCGTGGAAGGTCTTGATCCGCTCGGCCACCGCCATCGGCACTTGCAGACCGGCTGCGATATCGCGGGTGACGTGATCGCCCCCCAGCCGCACCGCATCGCCATAGATCATGTGCTTTTTCATGAAGATCGACACGCCCGTCGCGCCGCCGCCCATATCGACACAGGCCGCGCCCAGTTCCTGCTCATCCTCGACAAGGCTGGAAACGCCCGACACATAGGCCGAGCTGGCGATCCCAGCGAGTTCCAGATCGCAGCGCCGGATGCAATAAATCAGGTTTTGAATCGCGGTATCTTCGACCGTCAGCAGATGCATATCGACCGCCAGACGCGACCCGGCATGACCGCGCGGATCGCCCAAGCCCGTGCGATGATCAAGCGCAAAGTTCACCGGTTGGGCATGCAGCAGCTCACGGCCATGCCCGATCGGGGGCAAGTCGCACGCAGCCAGCACCCGCCCGACATCCATCTCCGACACCGTCTCACCTTGCAGATCAATCGCGCCCTCAATCCCGTAAGAGCGCGGCTGCGCGCCCGAAAAACAGGCGATCACATGATCAACGCGCGTATTGGCCATCTTTTGCGCGGCCTGAACGGCGGTGCGAATGGCGCGCTCGGTTTCTGCCATCGCGTCGATCTCGCCAAAGCGCACCCCGCGCGAACGCGTCGTCGCCGCGCCAATGACGCGCGCCGCCGCATGCCCGGCAAGCGAGCCTTCGCCCTCGGTGCCGCCGGGGCTGTCAAAGCGCAGCACAAGACAGGCAATTTTTGAGGTGCCGATATCAAGCAGCGCGATCACCCCGCGCTGCATCGCCGCCTTGCGCATGTTGCGCATCGCGCGCTGGGACTGATACAGATCGGTCATTGGCTGGCCCTTACTTTGAGACTGTCGGATTGCACCTGACGGAACGCGTCGAGCGCGTGTTCGCTCAGGCGGATCGTCGGGCGGTCCTTGTTTCGGAAATCAATCACGGTGAAATCGCGCGCGAGCAAATCCTCGGCGGTGTTGAGCGCAAGGATGCGATCAAGGGCAGCCAGCGGATCGGTCTCGGGCAGCATGATGCGCTGATCGTGATCAAGCACCATATCCCAGCGCCGCTCGCCCATCCGCTCCAGCCCGCGCAGACGCGGCAGGATCGGCCCGGCATCCGCAATCAAACGCAGCGCTTCTGGCACAGCTTTATCTGCGCCCTCCCCCACGATCAGCGGCAGACCCGGACGGGCCTCACGCGAAAGCAGCGTGGCGACGCGATGCCCCGTCGTATCCAGCATCTCAATCCCTTGCGGCTTGCGCCACAAAATAGCGGGCACGCGTTGCGTGACATCAGCCTCAAGCACGCCACCGGGGCGGATCACAAGGCTCACATCGGCCACCGCATCCAAGCGTGCAATCGTGTCGCGGTAAGCATCAAGATCAAGATCAAAACTCGAGGCAGGCAGTTGCGTGGGCAGCATTGCACGGATCGCGCGTGACACCTCAGGGCCCGCGCCCTCAATCTTAAGCAGCGAGACCATGAATTCAGGACGATGTTCGATCTTCTCGCGCATATCTTGCACCCACGAGACGAGATCGGCGCGCCGCCCCTGATCGCCCAGCCAAATACCAAGCCCCAAAACGACGACAAATACCGGCAGACCGATCCGCGTCAGCGCGCGCACCGCAGGCGTCAGCCACAGCCGCTGCAGACGGAATGACAGCCGCGAGGGGGCCGGGTCGCGCGGACCCGGACGGCGTCCGCGTTGATAAACACGGGCGGGAACGCCCCCACGGTGATCAGCCGCCACAAAAACCGGATCACGCATCAACGATCGCATGAGGCGTCCTCCACCAACCACGCACAGAGCGCGGGAAAATCCAGGCCGCAGGTGGCGGCGTGTTCAGGCGACAGCGAGGTCGGCGTCATGCCCGGCTGGGTGTTGGTTTCCAGCAGCACAAGCCCATCCAGCCCGCGCGTATCGTCCCAGCGGAAATCGGTGCGCGACAGACCACGACAGCCCAATGCGTCATGGGCGCGCAGAGCGTAATCCAGGCAAGCCTCGGTGATCTCAGCGGGCAATTCGGCGGGGCAAATGTGACGCGACCCGCCCTCCTGATATTTCGCGGCGTAGTCATACCAACCAGAGGTGACGATCTCGGTCACGCAGAGCGCCTGATCGCCCAGCACCGACACGGTCAGCTCGCGCCCCTGCACATAGGCTTCGACCATCACCTGATCGGGCATCTCATCGGCGAGTTGCGGCGGGCTGTTGGTCCCTTCCATCACCAGATAGACGCCAACTGACGAGCCTTCGTTATTGGGTTTGACGACATAAGGCGCGGGCATCATATGGCGCGCCATCACATCGCTTTTGGAGGCTATCACCGAGGGCACAATCGGCAGCCCGGCCTGAGTGTAAATTTGCTTGGTGCGTGCCTTGTCCATCGCCAGCGCCGAGGCCAGAACCCCCGAATGCGTATAGGGAATACGCAGCCATTCAAGGATGCCCTGAACGCAGCCGTCTTCGCCCCAACGCCCGTGAAGCGCATTGAAAACACAGTCGGGCTTCACGTCTAAAAGACGTGCGACGAGGTCCAACCCCGCGTCAATTTCGATTGTTTCAAATCCCGCCGCGCGCAGTGCCTTGACGCATTCGCGCCCAGAAGACAAAGAGACCTCCCGCTCAGCAGAAGGGCCGCCCATCAGTACCGCTACACGTTGGGATGCCCTGCTCGACATGCCCGCCACTTTCGCCATTTGCGGGGGTTATCCCCCGTCTAACTTTTCGCTATCCGCATCGCAGGCCGGTGATCTTACGTCCCGAATTCGCCCACGCGCTTGATTTCCCACTCTAACGAAATTCCGCTGTTGTGCAAAACCTTTTTACGCACCTCTTCGCCAAGATTTTCAAGATCGGCGGCGCTTGCCTGATCGGCGTTGATCAAAAAATTGCTATGTTTCTGAGACATTTGCGCCCCGCCAAGGCGCGCGCCACGCAATCCCGCATCGTCGATCAATTTCCACGCCTTGAGATCATGCACGTCATCCTCACGCCCGGTCGAGGAAAATCCGGCCGGGTTGCGAAAAGTCGAGCCGGCCGAGCGTTCCCTAGTGGGCTGGCTGGCGTCGCGCTTGGCGATCTGCTCGGCCATGCGCGCCTCAAGCACCTCGGGATCGCCCGGTTCGGTGTGAAAAGTCGCCTCGATCAGCACGGCCCCATCGGGTAAATCACTGTGTCGATAGCCAAAATTCAGATCATCGGGTGACAGTGCCACAATCTCGCCCTTGCGGGTCACAGCGCGGACCTCAACAAGATGATCGGCGACATAAGCACCGTAGCACCCCGCATTCATCGCCACCGCGCCACCGATACTACCTGGAATGGTACGCAAAAACGTTAGATCGCGCCCGGCCTGCGCGGCACGGCGTGCGACATGCGCATCCAGCGCCGCCGCCCCCGCGGTTACGGTCGCGCCATCAATCTCAATTGCATTAAAACCACGTCCCAGCCGGATC
>JAFGWK010000263.1 GCA_016937195.1 Paracoccaceae bacterium
GAGAGTGAAACCGGTGATGGTGGCGCAGATCAAACCTCTGCTGCCAATAATCCCGATTTGCCACCGATTGAGCGTTACGCGCTGCCCTTCGTGCATGACGATGCCAAATCCCTTTATTCCGTCGTGTTGATTGATCCGGGTACGACGGCTGGCGGGCTGGATGTCGAAACGATTGCAGCGCTTGATTTTCCTCTCACCATTGCGATTGATCCCACCCGGCCCAATGCGGCACAGGATGCAAAAGCCTTGCGCGCGTCGGGACACGAAGTCGCGATTTTGGCAGCCGATTTACCCCCCGATGCCACACCAGAAGACCTTGAAGTCGCACTTGAGGCATGGCGTCAGGTGATCCCCGAAGCGGTGGCAGTGGTCGAACGCCCCAAGCCAGTGTTCCAGAACACCCGCAATCTGGCGCGCCAGATGGTCTCGACGCTGGGGCGGGAAGGGATGGGGTTGGTGACGCAGGATCGCGGTTTTGATACTGCCGATCAGATCGCCTCTTCGGTCGATTTGCCGCGCGCACAAGTCTGGCGGGTGCTGGATGACGAGCGCGAAAAGGCCCCGGTGATTGAGCGGATGCTATCGCGCGCAGGCTTTGAGGCGGATCGCGGTGGCCAGATCGTGGTGATGATGTCGGCCTGGCCCGAAACGGTCAGCGCGCTGGCCGACTGGGCGCCAGAGGCAGCGACGAAATACGATCTCGCCCCGGTCTCGGCGGTCGCATTGCGAGCGGCGCAACCTGTCACGCAGGGCAACTGACGCGCCGCTTTCCTGCGGCGCGCAGCAGTCGCAGCCTAGCTGTTCGAACGTGACTGCACGAACAGGCCCGCATCCTCGGCGGCACGGCGCAGGGCGTTGGATTTGTGCACGCTTTCCTGATATTCGGCCAGCGGATCACTGTCATAGACAACGCCGCCCCCGGCCTGAATATACAGTGTCTCATCCTTGACCAGCGCGGTGCGCAGCGCGATGCACATATCCATCTCGCCATTGGCGGCGAAGTAGCCCACAGCCCCGCCATAGATGCCGCGTTTTTCGGGCTCCAGCTCGTCGATGATCTCCATCGCGCGCACTTTCGGAGCGCCTGAAACGGTGCCCGCAGGCAGACCGGCCAGCAGCGCTGACAGCGCGTCTTGCCCATCGGCCAGCTCGCCCACGACGTTCGATACGATATGCATGACGTGGGAATAACGCTCGATGATGAATTTCTCGGTCGGGTGGACGGTGCCGATTTTGGCGACGCGGCCTACATCGTTGCGCCCCAGATCAAGCAACATCAAATGCTCGGCCAATTCCTTTTTGTCCGCCAGCAGGTCGTCTTCCAGCGCCTTGTCCTCGGCGGGCGTGGCCCCGCGCGGGCGGGTGCCAGCGATCGGGCGGATCGTGACCTCACCTTCACGCAAGCGCACAAGGATTTCCGGGCTGGCGCCGACGATCTGGAAGCCGCCGAAATTGAGGAAAAACATAAAGGGCGAGGGGTTGGTGCGCCGCAAGCTGCGATAAAGTGCAAAGGGCGGCAGCGGGAAATCGGCGGCCCAGCGTTGCGCGGGCACGACCTGAAAGATGTCGCCTGCGCGGATGTAATCTTTGGCGCGCTCGACTGCGTCCATGTAGCCCTGCTGCGTGAAGTTCGAACGCATCTCGCCAACCTGACGCATCTCACCCAGATTGCGTCCCTCAGCGGGGGAACGGTCCAGATCGCGCAGCGCATCCGACACCCGCTCAGCCGCTTGGGCATAGGCCGCGCGCGCCGACAGGCCGGAGGATTGAAACGCAGGCGCGCATAATATCACATCGCCCTTCACCCCATCCAGCACCGCCACGACGGACGGGCGCATCAGAACCGCATCAGGCACGCCGATGGGGTCGGGGTTCACATTGGGCAGGTGTTCGACCAGCCGGATCGTGTCATAGCCCAGATAGCCAAACAGACCGGCAGCGGCAGCAGGCAACCCTTCGGGCATCTCGATGCGGCTTTCGGCAATCAGTGCGCGCAAGCTTTCAAAGGGATGGCCGGGTAGGTCTTCCCACGCCTCGTCAAAGCGCGCGACACGGTTGATGCGTGCGTTCTCGCCGCGACATTCCCAGATCACATCGGGCTTCATGCCCACGATCGAATAGCGCCCGCGCACCTCGCCGCCCGTCACCGATTCCAGCATGAAGGAATTGGGCTGCGCCTCGGCCAGCTTGAGCATCAGCGATACCGGCGTGTCCAGATCCGCCGCAAGGCGCGCATAGACAAGCTGGTTTTGCCCCTTGGCCCAATTGGCCTCGAATTCCTCGAACGACGGCGAAAGAGCGACCACCTGAGGCCTCCTATTGGATCTGTGACTGCACCGCTGTGACGGCTTGGCTATCAATCGTGAACTTGGTCTCGCCCTCCACCGCAGTGGCGTAGAAATTCAGCATGTCATTGGCCAGCGATTGCGACAGTTGCTGGCCGATCTGGCCGGAAATCAGCTTGGTATCGGGGTCGGTCATATCGGCGTCCATGACCTTGTCGGTAACGATCACATAGACCTTGCCGTCCGTGCTGACCTGCGCCGCCTTGCCCGGATCGGTCGCAAACACCTTGCCGATCACGGCAGGCGAAAGATCATCGGAATAGCCGCCGCGTGCGATGGACGGTACGGTCGTGGTCAAAAGCCCCGTTGCGCCCAGCGATTTGCCGCCCGCGATTTGCGCCAGAATGTCCTTGGCGCGCGCTTCCTTGGCACTCAGCGCCTGCGCGTCATGCCAAGCGCTGGCCACCTTGTCGCGCACCTGATCGAACGGGATCGGCGTGGGCGGCACAATCTTGTTCAGGCGCAGCGCAAAGACGCCGCCATCAGCGAGATTGCCCATCTCGGGGAAGTCGTCTTTGGTCACCGCCAGCGCGGTTTTGCGGAATTCGTCATAGCCTGCGATGCCGTCTTTGCTATCGGCGGTGAAGGCGATCTGGCCCAGCTCCATATCGGTTTCTTTGGCCATGTCTTCCAGAGTCGCGCCGCCGGCCAGCTTGTCTGACAGGTTTTCGGTTTGCTGGGAAATCTCACGACGGGCTTTTTCGGTCTCGGCCTCTCCGGCGAGTTCCTCGCGGGCATCGGCAAACGAGGTTTCCTGCGCCGCGATGATGCCATTCATCGACAGCAGGGCGGGGCCCAGATCGGTGTCGATGGGGCCCACCACGCCGGGAGATTTAAGCGCAAAGACCGCAGCCCCTGCCTTGCCCAGCTCGTCTTGCGTGACATCGCCCAGATCGGCGTCTTGCAGGGTCAGGCCGCGTTCTTTTGCCAGATCGGCAAAGCTTGCGGTGCCCGCGTCGAGCTTGGCCTTGGCGGCCTCGGCCGATTTCGTATCGGGGTACACCAGCCGCTCGACCAAGCGCTTTTCGGGCTGCTTGAACTCGGACAGGCGCGCTTGGTATTCTTGCTTCAAGGTGGCGTCGTCAATCTTGACCTTGTCTTTGAGCATCTCGGGCGTGAGCCACGCATAGGTGATATCGCGCGTTTCGGGCGCGGTGAAATCAGAGATGTGATCTTTGTAATAGGTCTGAAGCTGCGCATCGGTGGGCTTGGCAATCGGGGTTGCTAGATCGGACTCGGTGATCTCGGCCCAGGTGAAGCCGCGCTTTTGCGATACGAATTGGGTATAGGCATCGGTCACCGCCTCGGGCGCTTTCACACCGCCACCCACCGCACTTTGGATGATTGAACGCGACAGATCACCGCGCAGCTGCGCCTCGAATTGCGGCTCGCTATAGCCCTGCTGGCGCAGCGCGAATTTATAGGTCTCGCGATCAAATTTGCCGCTGGCATTGTGGAACGCCTGCACATTCATGATCTGCTTTTGCAACTCGCTGTCGCCAACCGACACACCCAAGCTGCGCGC